>JBBQIH010000272.1:0-3914 GCA_038324725.1 Cyanobacteriota bacterium
CGCCACATCCAGGGCGCTGGCCGACTTGCGGAAATACAGCTGGGCCGCCTGCTCGAACCCTTCGGCCCCCAGGCCCAGGTAGGCCCGGTCGAGGTACATCTTGAGGATGCGGTTCTTGCTGAAGCCCGCCTCCAGCTGCCAGGCCACCCCCAGCTCCCGCAGCTTGCGGGCCACCGACACATCGGTGCCGACGGCCGGGTAGACCATGCGGGCCACCTGCTGGGCGAGGCCGCTGCCGCCGCCGGTACCCAGCACCAGGGAGCGCGCCGTGCCGAACAGGTCGATGCCGCTGTTCCAGCCGAAGCGGGAGTCTTCCGAGGCGATCAGGGCCTGGCGCAGGTGCAGGGGGTAGTCGGCCAGGGCGGGCAGGGCCGTCGAGGAGCCCTCGGCCGCATCGATCTGGCGGCCATCGCTGGAGAACACCTTCACCGGCCCGCCCACCGACCGGATCGAGGAGCCTCCGGAGACGGTGGTGGCCAGCAGCAGGCCCCCCAGGGCCACGCCCGAGCCGACGAGGGCGCCGATGGCCCCCCAGTGCACCAGTTTCCCCAGGGGGCTGCGGGGATGGCGATACACGAGGGTGGGCGCTTCGCCCTTGAGCGGCGAGCCGAGCTGCAGCTTGTCCCCGTCCCGCAGGTGGATGGCGCGGATGCGGCGATCGCGGTGAAACAGACCGTTGGCGGAGCCAAAATCCTCGCCGACATAGTCCCGATCGCCGGGGCGCTCCTGCTCCACGATCGCGTGCACCCGGCTGACGCCGGTGGCGTCGGCCTGCAGCTCGCAGAGGGGATCCCGGCCGATGCGGTAGCGACCGCCCTCCAGGGCCAGCCGCTGGCGGCACTGACCGCCGATCCAGAGCTCCAGCCAGGCGCCGTGATGCTTCAGTTCCCCCAGGGCCGCCGCCACGGCCCGGCGGCGGCCGCCGCCCGGAGTGGGGCTGCGAAGGGACTGCCAGAGGCTGAGCCAGCCCGTGGCGGGCTCGGGTGTGGGGCGCGGTGGGGTGCCAGGCGGAGTGCCAGGTGCGGTGATGTCGCCAGGCGACGCCTGCTCCGTCGTCCCCACCATCGCCGGCCCGTCTGCCTTGCTCCCATACGCTACCCGCAGCGATCGGAGCGGCCGGCCAGGTGGAGCAACGCCGGGATCCATGGGCACCCTTCCGCGTCTGGACCGCCCTGACCGTCGGGGTGTATGCCGTGCGGGCCACCTTTGCCGCCACCTGGGTGGGGGCGATACCCGGGTGGGTGCTGCTGCTGCTGCTGCTGGTGGCCCTGGCCCTGGCGGCCTTGGCCCTGCTGTTCCCTGGGCGGGTGATTCCCTGGCGGGAAGGGGAACCGATGGGCTGGTGGGGCCGGTTCCTGGCCGACCGACGCCTGGGCCGCCGGCCCAAGGCCGGTGACGACCCCCGATGAGCGCCCATCCCCGGCTGCTGCTGCGTGACGATCCCGGCCGGAGCGTGCCGCTCGATCCCCGCACGCCACTCTCCATCGGCCGCGATCCGGCCAGCGGCCTTTGCCTGGGCGAGGCCCAGGGCGTCTCCCGCCAACACGCCCTGGTGCGGCTGTCGCGCACCAGGGCGGGCCAGTGGCTCCTGTGCGACCTGGGCAGCGCCAACGGCACCTACCTCGAAGGCGCCCGGCTGCGGGACTGCCGGCCCCTCTCGGACGGCGACGAGATCCGGCTGGGCCTGAAGGGGCCGGTGCTGCAGTTCCGCACCAGCGGCAGCGCTGCCCCCGAGGCTCTCCCTTCCGCCGGCCGCCGTGCGGCTCCGGGGCTGGCCCAGCCGTCCGCTGGCCAGCTGGATTTCGCCGGCCGTTCCCTGCCCCTGGATCGGATCCGCTCGGCCTA
This sequence comes from Cyanobacteriota bacterium, assembly GCA_038324725.1. Taxonomy (GTDB): domain Bacteria; phylum Cyanobacteriota; class Cyanobacteriia; order PCC-6307; family Cyanobiaceae; genus Cyanobium. Next base: position 1,846 of record JBBQIH010000272.1, read on the forward strand.
CGTGGCTAGCCGGCGGCGTCATCCCCAAGCCTTCAGCTGGTGGCTGCTGCTCTGCCTGGGCGGCCTGTTGCTGCTGCCCTTCCCCTGGCTGTTCTGGCCCGTGCAGCTGGGGGCGCTGGCGGGCTGGATCCTGCTGGGGTCCCGCTGGGAGCATCTGCTGGAGGTGACGCTGCAGGACGGCCTGGCCTACCGGCACCGCTTCGACAGCCTGGAGACCGCCCTGGCCCATCGAAACGGCATCCGCAAGGCCATGGGCGCGGCCCCGGCGGCGGGGCGACGGTCATGAGCTGGATCCTGCCGGAGGGCGCCAGCCTGGGCTTCGAGGGCCTGGCCGCACCGCTGCGGATCGTGCGCGGCCTCGGGGGTGGTACTCAGGGCCAGGTGTACGAGGTGGACCTGGAGGGGGAGCGTCTGGCCCTGAAGTGGTACCTGCCGGCCTGCATCGCCCGCGACGGCAGCCTGGAGCGGCGCCTGGTGGCGAGCATCCGGGCCACCGCCCCGAACGAGGATTTCCTCTGGCCGATCGCCCTGCTGCGGGCCAGCCCCGCCAGCCGCCCCCTGATCCGCATCCGCGACGAGAGCTTCGGCTACCTGATGCCCCTGCGGCCGCCCGCCTACGTGGGCGCCTGCGAGCATGCCGCCGGCCGGTTGGCGATCGGCCTGCGCCAGGTGCTGCGGGCCTGCTTCGGCCTCGCTGACGCCTTCCATGCCCTGCACCTGGCGGGGCTCTGCTACAAGGACGTCTCGCTCGGCAACCTCTTCCTGGAGCCGGCCAGCGGCAGCATCCTCATCTGCGACAACGACAACGTCGCGGTGGATGGCGCCGACCACGGCGCCGTGCTGGGTACCCCGGGTTTCATGGCCCCGGAGGTGCTGCTGGGGCAGGCCCGTCCCGGGGCCGACAGCGACCTGTTCTCCCTGGCGGTGCTGCTGTTCCGGCTGCTCACCCGCCACGATCCCCTCAAGGGCCAGATGGAGCTGGCGATCCGCTGCCTCGATGAGCCGGCCCGCCGTCGCCTGTGCGGCGAGGACCCGGTGTTCATCTTCGATCCGGTGGATGACCGCAACCGGCCCGACCCGATCGAGCATGCGGCGGCCCTGATCACCTGGCCCATCTACCCCCGCCCGCTCCAGGCGCTGTTCGAGCAGACCTTCTGCCGCGGCATGAAGCAGCCCTCCCGACGGGCCCTCACCGGCCAGTGGAAGCAGGAACTGGCCCGCAGCCTTGATCGCCGTGCCCTCTGCCCCGCCTGCGGGCAGGAAAACTTCCAGGCCAGTGGCGCCCCGGCACTGTGCTGGAGCTGTGGCGCCCCTTTGCCGGAGCCGATCACGCTGCTGCTGCCCCATGGGGCCGTGCTGGCGGCGCCCGACAACGAGCTGCACCCCCACCACTTCGATGCCCTGGCCGGGGAGGATCTGCGCCGTCCGCTGGCCCGGGTGGTGGCCCATCCCCAGGACCCCCGGCGGCTGGGGCTGCGCAACCTCCAGGCGGCCGCCTGGAGCGCCGAGACCCACGACGGCCGCGTCCAGCTGGTGCAGCCTGGCGAGAGCTGTAGCCTCGCCGCACTCGCCCGGATCCAGTCCCCGGCGGGTCCGATCGCCGTGCAACGCCCGATCCGGCCATCCCCCATCGCCTGATCCATGCCGTTTCCCGACGTCAAGCTGGCCAACCGGCCGCTCCATTTCCTCTACCTCTGCGACTGCTCCGGCTCGATGGCCGCGTCCGGCAAGATGCAGTCCCTCAACCAGGCCATCCGCCAGTCCCTGCCGGGGATGGCGGCGGTGGCCCGGGACAACCCGGAGGCGCGGGTGCTGGTGCGGGCCGTGCGCTTCGCCGACCACGCCGCCTGGCACATCGAGGCCCCCACGCCGGTGGACCAGCTGGAGTGGCGGGATCTGCAGGCCGGCGGCATCACGGCCATGGGGGAGGCCCTGAAGCTGGTGGCGGCGGCCCTGCAGACCCCGCCGATGGAGGTGCGCGCTCTGCCGCCGGTGCTGGTGCTGATCTCCGACGGCCAGCCCACCGATGATTTTGCGGCTGGCCTCGAGGCTCTGCTGCGGGTGCCCTG
>JBBQIH010000273.1:0-3912 GCA_038324725.1 Cyanobacteriota bacterium
GAGGCAGGTGCGCACCCCATCGAACAGGGCTTCCTTGTCTTCCTGGAAGTCCTTGTTGTAGGCGAGGGGCAGACCCTTGATCATCGTGAGAAGTCCCATCAGGTGGCCGAAGACGCGGCCGCTCTTGCCGCGCACCAGTTCGGGCACATCGGGATTCTTCTTCTGGGGCATCAGGCTGCTGCCGGTGGCACAGCGGTCGGTGAGCCCCACGAAGCCGAACTCCTCGCTGGCCCAGAGGATCACCTCCTCCGCCAGGCGGCTGAGGTGGGCCATCACCAAAGACAGCGCCGCCATTGTCTCGACGGCGAAATCGCGATCGCTCACCGCGTCGAGGCTGTTGGCGTAGATCGCCTCGAAGCCCAGCTCCTCCGCGGTCTGGCGGCGGTCGATCGGCACCGACGTCCCCGCCAGGGCCGCCGCCCCGAGGGGGCAGATGTTGACGCGACGGCGCACGTCGGCCAGGCGCTGCCGATCCCGTTCGGCCATCTCCACGTAGGCCAGCAGGTGGTGGGCCAGACAGACCGGCTGGGCCCGCTGCAGGTGGGTGTAGCCGGGGATGAGGGTGTCGGAGTGGGCTTCGGCCTGGGCCAGCAGGGCCCGCTCGAAACGCACCAGGGCGGCATCGATGTGGTCGATGCGGCGCCGCAGCCACAGGCGCAGATCGGTGCCCACCTGGTCGTTGCGGCTGCGGCCGGTGTGCAGCTTCTTGCCGAGGGAGCCAAGCCGTTCGATCAGCCGCCGTTCCACGGCGAAATGCACGTCCTCCGCCTCAATCCCCGGCGTGAAGCTGCCGGCGGCCGCCTCGGCCCGGATGGCCTCAAGCCCCTCGATCAGGCGCTCGGCCTCCTCCGGCGTGATCACGCCGCAGCAGCCCAGCATGCGGGCATGGGCGATGGAGCCATCGAGATCCTCCTGCAGCAGGGCGATGTCGAAGCCGATCGAGGCATTGAACCGCTCAATCGCCGGATGCAGACCCTGCTCGAAGCGATCGCTCCAGGTGGTGGGGGAGGGGTCAGCGGCCATCACGGGGTTCCGGGCAGCCCTTCAGCTTGCCATTCGTCTCAGGTCGGGGGCAGGGAGGGCAGCACCACCCCATCCCGCACCTTCAGCACCACCATCGAGGCATCGTCCTCAAGGCGACGGTCGCTGCCGACGAAACGGTCGAGGCGCTCGAACAGCCGATCCAGGATCGTCTGGGCCCCATGGGCCGCCCGACAGGCAACATCGAAGGCCCGCACCAGCCGCTCCTCATCGAAGCGCTCGCCGCTGAAGCCACTGGCTTCGGTGACGCCATCGGTGTAGTAGAGGATCACATCGCCAGGCTCCAGCTGCAGTTCGCCGCAGCCGTACTCCGCCTCACTCTGCAGACCGATCAGCAGGCCGGGGGTGTCGAGCCGCTCCACCCGGCCGGCGTGGCGCCGCCACACCAGGGGCGGGTTGTGGGCGGCGTTGGCGTAACGCAGCAGGCGGGTGCGGGGGTCGAAGTCGGAATAGAAGAGGGTGACGAAGCGGTGCGAGTGGGCCAGGTCCTCCTGGGCCAGCTGGTTGAGGTCGTAGAGGATGCGATCCGGGGGGAGGCCGCTGAGCACCTCGGCCCGCAGCATGCCCCGCAGCAGGGTCATCAGCAGGCCCGCCGGCACCCCCTTGCCCATGACATCCCCCATCACCAGCGCCCAGGGGGCCTGCTCGCGCCGGTGGCCGGTGAGCTGGGGCTGGGTGGGGATGAAGTCGTAGTAGTCGCCGCCCACCTGGAAGGCCGGACGGCAGAGCGCGGCCAGCTCGACGCCGTCGATCACGGGGCAGTGGTCGGGGAGCAGCTGGGACTGGACCTCGGCCCCGATGCTCAGCTGGCGGTCGAGCCGCTCATGGCGCCGCCGGTCCTGCTGCAGCACCTCGTTCTCCAGCGCCACGCCGGTGAGGTCGGCCACCAGCTGGAGGTGGCGGCGGCGCACATCACTCCAGCTGTAGCCGCGCCGGCCGCTGAACACGTACAACCGGCCCCGCTGACGGCTGCGGGCCACCACGGAGGTGGCGAACACCTGCTGGGCCCCGAGCAGGCGCTGAACCAGGGGGTCGAGCAACATCGCGACAGCCTCATCGCCCTCCTGGTTGTGGAGCTGACCATCGGGCAGGGCGGCCAGCTGGCGCAGCACCTCGGCACTGCGTTCGCCGGCGGTGGCCTGGAGCTGCTCGCGCCAGAGGCGCCCGTCGGCATGGAACACCACCAGCAGGCTGCCTTCGGCCTCCACCAGCCGCGAAGCCACCAGGGGCACCAGCTCGAGGAAGCGCTTGAGGTTGGTGTAGCTGCGCAGGGCGAATGACAGCGACGCCAGCAGCTCCTGGTTGCGACGCTGTTCGCGGCCGAGGCTGTCGAGCAGCTGGCGCAGCGAAGCCGTGACCGACGGCCCCCGATCGGGAATCGCGGGCGCCGTGGAGGTGGAGAGAGGCTGCGGGGGCGGCAGGCTGCTCACCGAGCGGCCGCGAAGGACACGCAAGGTAGCAGCGGCAGGCGAGTCTCAGGAGGCCAGCAGTGCCTCGACAAACTCGAAGCTGTTGAAGGGCCGCAGGTCGCGGATGCCCTCGCCGGCCCCGATGAAGCGGATCGGCAGCCCCGCCTCGGAGGCCACCGCCAGGGCGACGCCGCCGCGGGCGCTGCCATCGAGCTTGGTGAGCACCACCCCAGTGAGACCGGCGGCACTGGCGAAGGCCATGGCCTGGCGCAGGCCGTTCTGGCCCTGGCTGGCGTCGAGCACCAGCAGCGACTCCACCACCGCCTCCGGCGCCAGCTTGGTGATGGTGCGCCGCACCTTGCCCAGTTCCTCCATCAGGTTGTGCTTGGTCTGCAGCCGGCCGGCCGTGTCCACCAGCACCAGCTCCGTGCCCTTGGAGCGGGCGGCGCCGATGGCGTCGTAGACGACGGCCGCCGGGTCGGCATTGGCACTGGGGTTGGCCACCACCGCCACGCCACTGCGCTCGCCCCAGACGCTCACCTGCTGCACCGCCGCGGCCCGGAAGGTGTCAGCGGCGGCGATCAGGCAGCTGTAACCGCTGCGCACCGCCAGGTTGGCCAGCTTGCCGAGGGTGGTGGTCTTGCCGACCCCGTTGACGCCGACCAGCAACCAGACGTTGAGCTTGTCGCGCTGGGGGGCCAGCACGGCGGTGTCGCCGGCGCGGAGGGGGGCGTCCAGCAGACCGCGCAGCTGCTCCTTGAGAAAGCGCAGGCCTTCGGCCGGATCGACCACCTCCTCGTTGAGGCGGCGGCGCAGGGCTTCGAGCACCTGGTCGGTGGCCTTCACGCCCACATCGGCGCGCAGCAGGGTCGACTCGAGGTCGTCAAGCACCGCCGGGGTGAGGGGATCGTCGCCGAGGTTCTCCAGCAGCTGGGTGACGAAGCCCTTGCGGGTCTTCTCCAGGCCGCGGCGCAGCCGCCCCAGCCAGTCGATCTCCTCAAGAGACACCTCATCGACCCGCCGCCCCTGGGCCGACAGCACCTCGGCCGACCAGGTGAAGGTGGCATCGAAGGCCCCCAGGCTGGGGTCGGCGGCATCAGGGGGGGGGGCCGTGCTGGCGGCCGTGGCGGTGGCCGCGACGGCTGATGCGACCGGCGCGGCGGGGGCCGTGATCTCCTGGAGGCGCTGCTGGCGCTGGGCGGCGGCCTGCTCCAGCAGGGACAGGCCCGTGCCCGCAGACGGGGCGGCAGGGGGCTCAGGCTCGGGGGTTGGCGGTGCCGATTCGGGCGTTGGCGGTTTCGGCTCAGGCTCGGGCTCCGCGACCAGGCTGGCCGCCTCCTGCTGGGCCTTGAGACGGGCATAGGCCTGGCGCGCCCAGGCCAGGGCATCGTCATCGACACCGGCGCCGGCCTGAGCGGCAGGGGCCGGCGCGGGAGTGGGAGCCGCCACGGGTTCCTCCACC
>JBBQIH010000274.1:0-3909 GCA_038324725.1 Cyanobacteriota bacterium
GCCCCAGGAACAGCAGGCCCCCGGGCAGCAGGCCGAAGCGGAACAAGCCCAGCACCCGATCCTGCAGGGGCGGCGTGAAATAGATGAGGGTGTTGCGGCTGCAGATCAGATCCAGGCGCGGGAAGGGTGGATCCACCCCCACGTTGTGTCGGGCGAACACGACGCAGTTACGCAAGGATTCGCTGATCTGCATCTCGCCGTTGAAGTGGACGACGAATCGCTCCCTCAGGGGTTCCGGAATCGCCAAGGCGGTCGCGGCGGAGTAGGTGGCCCGGCGCGCCACGGCCAGACTTTCCTCATCGAGATCGGTGCCGAAGATCTTGAGGTGATGGGTCAGGTCCTGGGGATGGTCGAGCACCTCACTGATCAGCATGCCGATGGAATACACCTCTTCCCCTGTGGCACAGCCGGGCACCCACACCCGCAGGCGCTCCCTGCGGGTGTGCTGGGCTACATAAGCCAGCAGCAGCTCCCGCAGGGCCTCGAACGATTCAGGGTCCCGGAAGAAGGACGTCACGGTGACCAGCAGGTTGTGAACCAGGGCGGACGATTCCTGGCGATCGGTCGCCAACAGCTGCAGGTACGCCTCCATGCTGTCGATCTGGCGCAAGGCCATCCGCCGTGAAAGCTGGCGTTGCAGGGTGGAGTCCTTGTACTCGCTGAAGTCGATGCCGCTGCTGTGTTTCAGGAGCTCCAGGGCACTGCTGACGTTCAGGGCCTCCGGCTCCGGCTCGGGCTGGGTTCGCTCCGCCCAGTCGTCACTGGAGTGCATCAGGTCGCAGAGGTACTGGCCGATGGCGGACGGATCGTAGATGAGGTCGGCCCCACCCATAGCGATGGCAGCTCTGGGCATGCCATCAAAGCGGGCGCTCTCGGGGGTCTGGACGATGGTGAGGCCGCCGGCAGCACGGACGGCCCGCAGGCCACGGGCCCCGTCCGAACCGGTCCCCGAAAGAACCACCCCCGCGCCACGCTCTGCCCAGTGGTCGGCGATCGACACGAAGAGGCGATCGATGCTGGGGCTGGGGCCGAAGCGTGGTTCGGGATCCATCAGGGCCAGCCGGTTCCCCTGCACGCGGATGTCGCTGTTGGGTGGGCAGATGGTGATGGTGTCGGGGAGCAACACGGCCCCGTCCACCGCCTTGACAACCTGCAGCGGCGTGACCCGCGCCAGCAGATCAACCATCAGGCTGCCGTGATCGGGGGCCAGGTGCTGGGCAACGACAAAGGCCGCGTTGCCGCCGGGAGCGAGGTTGCCCAGCAGCAGCTGCAGGGCCTCCAGCCCGCCAGCGGAGGCGCCGATGCCGATGAGATGCATCAATGACTCAGTAACAGTGGCCCCGGTCTCTTCAGCCGTGCCTGAAGATGGAAATGCATCGGACGACGAGGCAGGGGATGGCGAAGGCACGGACTCTGCATCACTGGATTCTTCCATCCGCAGAGAGGCGATGGCGGTGATTTTGCACTCTAACCGCAGAACATTTGGGCTCCTCGAGACGCGGTCGTTCCAGCCTCTGTTCTGAGCCTTGCGCCCAACGCATGGAATGGGTGCAACTTCCCTCTGCCTCGACGTCTTCAGGATCGACGGACTAAGTATATTGAGATCTGTAGGACTTTGCTTTCATCCGGTGATGAAACAGATGTGCCTCTGCCCGAGTTAATAAACAAAGAACGAACAAAGCGACGCGATTGCCCGATTTAGCGGGTCAGGCCGGCTTTGTGGAGCAAGTGCAAATTATGCTAGAATCATTAAATCCGAGGAAGGAGGTGTGATTGCTGATGAGCAGTGAGGCTCACGACCCGAATCTGCGGCATCATCAGGCTGCTCGCTTCTCGAATCCCCTGCTTCGCCAATTGCATCTCAGTGAGGACCTACAGGCCTGCGCGGCGCTCCTTCAGGAGGCGTTGCCTCTGACGCACTTGCAGCCACTGGAACCTGCCACATCCTGGTGGTTTTACGGCACCAATCTGCCTCTCGGCAGCCTGGTGGCCACCGCCTGGACAGCCAGGCCGATGCGCGCCGCTTTCGGCGATCGCCGCGAGCGGATCGCCGTGCTCGGCTACGGAGGGGAGCAGCGCCTGCGGCAAGCCTCCCGCACCTGGCACTGTGGCGTCGACTGCGGTGTTTTGATGGCCAAGGGCCGGTTCATCATGGAGTGTTCGCTGTCTTCCGCCGTGGCCTTCGCCCTGTCCGAAGAGCAGCTGCTGCAGACGGCCCTGAGCATGGGTGGGTATCGCCAGCCACCGCAGGGCTGGCAGCACATCCTCGACCAGGCCCACGGCTGGAGCCCGCCGAAAGACCCGGCCGGTCCCTCGTTGCTGGCCGCCCTGCGGCAGACGGTGGCCGTGGCCGGGCAACTCTCCGGGTATGGACGCGGCCTGCTTGATTCGCTGCAGCTTGATGACCAGATCCACCGGTTGATAGCGGCCATGCTTCTGCCCGATCTGCGCGAAGAGAAATCCTTGGATCGGCTGCGCCATCGCCAGAGGGAGGGCCGCGATGCCTTTGATGAATTGATCGACTACATCAAGCAGAATCTTGGTAGTTCGCTGACATTGTCCGTCCTCGAGTCCAGGAGCCATTATTCACGCCGGGCCCTGCAGTATGCCTTCGCCGAGCGGGTGGGCTGCGGTGCCACCCAGTGGATCAGGAATCAGCGTCTCGAACTGGCCAGACGCCGACTGGAGAACCCCACAGCCACCGACAGTGTGGGAAGCATCGCCAAGAAGTGCGGCTACCGCTCTCTGGGTTTGTTCAGTGTGGATTTTCAGCAGCGGTTTCACGTCAAGCCGTCCCAGCTACTGCGGGAATCCCGGCCGGGGTAGCCACCGGCCGGGAGCGCGGCCTTCAGGCGTGACGCCCGAAGGCGTCGATGGCCCCGGAACGGCCCAGTTGATGGTCGTGGGGCTGAAGGGGCTGCAGCGATGTTTCGAGCAGGTAGGCAGCCAGATTGGAGAGGGATCGTCCCTGCTGGTTGCTCCGCTCGATCAGAGACTGATAGGCGTTATAGGGAATGGTGATCGTGACCCGTACTGGCCGCAGGAAGGGGCCCGGGGTTGATTGGCTTCTCACGGCTTCGTGGCGGCTACATCTCTGATCTAGGCCGTTTCCCCAGGGCTGGAAAGACGGGGTCCCGGCTGCCACAGCAGCGTTGGGAGGCCAAAAGGCAAGGACTGCACAGCGATTCAGCCTGCTGTGATCAGCAGCACGCTGCCGGCGCCGGCAGTGCAGGTCTGCATCAGGCTGCGCGAGTTGCGCCATTCTGAAGCCCGGCTTGATGGCGGCTGATCAATCCGATGGCTGGTCGGTCACCGCACCCAGGCTGCTGCTGCTCACCTGGCGGGCGTACTTGCCGAGCACCCCGGTCCGATAGCGGGGTTCGGGCTTCGTCCAGGCGCTGCGCCGTTGCGCCAGCTCGTCGGCCGCCACGTTGAGCTGGATCAGGCGCTGCTTCGCGTCCACCGTGATGCTGTCGCCCTCCTGCACCAGAGCAATGGTGCCGCCCACGGCGGCTTCCGGGGCCACGTGGCCCACCACCATGCCGTAGGTGCCACCCGAAAAGCGTCCGTCGGTGATCAGGGCCACCGAATCGCCCAGCCCTTCGCCGATGATCGCCGCGGTGGGGGCCAGCATTTCGCGCATGCCGGGGCCGCCCACGGGTCCCTCATAGCGGATCACCACCACATCGCCGGCGCTGATGCCTTTCTCGAGGATCGCGGCCAGGGCCTCCTCCTCGCTCTCGAACACCCGCGCAGGACCGGTGATCACGGGATTCTTGACCCCGCTGATCTTGGCCACGCTGCCCTCTTCCGCCAGGTTGCCCCGCAGGATCGCCAGGTGGCCCTGGGCGTAGAGGGGGTTGGACAGGGGCCGGATCACCTCCTGGCCGGCCGGGGGCTCAGAGGGAA
>JBBQIH010000275.1:0-3906 GCA_038324725.1 Cyanobacteriota bacterium
AGTGGGCCGTGAACGGTGCTCAGATGGGGCACTCCCAGCAAATCTGACAGCGGGAAATGGAAGTGTCCGTTGTGGAAATGAAGGATGTCAAAGTCATTGCGCTGGCTGATGACATGGTCGAGCTGGATCTGGTTGTGCACCGTGGCATCGCCCACTTGCCCGCTCAGGCGCAGGGCCTGCGGAACGCAGGGGAAAAGCTGGGCGCTGGTGAGGGAGTCGCCACTGGCAAACAGAACCACCTCATGGCCGCGCCGCACCAGTTCTTCGGTGAGATAGTGAACCACCCTTTCGGTCCCTCCGTATCCGACCGGCGGAACCCTCTCATGAAGAGTAGAAATCTGCGCAATTCTCATATCTATCCCTTGCGTGCTTTTGGCGTGCTTTTTGCACTCTCCCCATCGTGACCCTACTTCAGAAAACAGTGGATGGGTGGCGGCAGGGCAGATCTGCTGCAAGCGGTCAGGATTTCCTCAGCTGTGGTAGCTGACCAGTGCTTCCATGCTGGCCAGAAGCACAACGGCCACCCAAAGGTCTGACAACAACGGGATGCTCTTCTGCCTGCCGAAGCGTGCCCGCAGGGCGTGATTGATACCCGTCAGATCATTCAATTCGCCGCCAGTCAATGTGATTTCCAGAACCAGCAGTAGCGGACAAAGGCCTGGATGGTGAATGCAGAGTTGAACAGTTCATCCCCCATCGATTCCCGGCCGATGGTCACACAGGAGCTGCAGTGCTGAGAGAGTCTTGGCCCCATCACCGGCCGCGCCCATGGCTGCGAACCCCGAGTCCGCACCTGCGATTCTGGAGACTTCCCCCCGCCCCAATCCCCTGTTGGGCCTGCCCTTCGAGGGGGGCCTCGAGGATCTCGGGCCGGAGTACTGGGATGTGGTGGAGGCGGCGACGTTTCCCCTCACCCGCCTGCGTTTCCGCAACGATCCCCTGCTTCACCAACTGGGCCTCGATCCGGGCGGTGTCAGCGACACCGACCTGGAGGCGGCCTACGGGCGGTTCGAGGGCCGCACGCCCCTGCTGGCGCTCCGCTATCACGGCTACCAGTTCGGCACTTACAACCCCCTGCTGGGGGATGGCCGCGGCTTCCTCTACGGCCAGCTGCGCGACCGCCACGGCCAGCTGCAGGACCTGGGCACCAAGGGCTCCGGCACCACCCCCTGGAGCCGGGGCGGTGATGGCCGCCTCACCCTCAAGGGGGGTGTGCGGGAGGTGATCGCCAGCGAGGCTCTGCACCGCCTCGGCGTCAGCACCAGCCGCACCCTGTCGCTGATCGAGACCGGCGAAGATCTCTGGCGCGGCGATGAGCCCTCCCCCGCCCGCAGCTCGGTGATGCTGCGCCTGGCCCGCACCCACCTGCGCTTCGGCACCTGCGAGCGGTTGCTGTTCCGGCGCCAGCCGGCCCAGCTGGAGCGGTTGCTGCGCCATGTGGTGGCCATCCACTATCCCCACCTGCAGGCGATCCACAGCGATGGCGAACAGCTGCTGCTGGCCTTCTATGGCGAACTGGTGCAGCGGGTGGCGCGCCTGGCGGCCGAATGGATGGCGGCGGGCTTCACCCACGGAGTGCTCAACACCGACAACATGTCGCTGGCCGGGGAGAGCTTCGACTACGGCCCCTTCGCTTTCCTTGAAACCTGGGATCCGGGCTTCACCGCCGCCTATTTCGACCACAGCGGCCTCTACGCCTACGGCCGTCAGCCCCTGATCTGCCAGCACAACCTGCGCCTGCTGCAGGAGCCCCTGGCGATGCTGCTGCCCCGGGCGCCGCTCGAGGCGGCCCTGGAGGATTTCGGGGCCGTCCATGAGGCCCACTACCGCCGCTGCCTGCGCCGGCGCCTCGGCTTCGACGACGCGTTGGTGCCTGCCGAGGCGCTGGCCGACCTCCCCGATCCGGTGCCCCCCACCCTGCGGCTGCTGGCCGGTTGGCCCGTGGCCTATGGCCGCTTCTTCGCCGCCCTGGCCGAGCGCGTTCAGGCTGGCGGGCTGCCGGCCACGGCGGAAGAGCTGGAGCCCTTTGTCGCCGAGGCCCCGGCGCCGCCGCGGGCCGAGTGGCTGACCTGGCGGGACGCCTGGTGGTTTTGGAGCCACGCCGCACCCAGCACCGACGCCAGCACCGCTGAGATCGCCATCACCGCCTGCCTGCAGCGCTGGAACCTGCCTGAAACGCCGATCCGGCCACTGATCGAGCAGATCTGGGCCGCCATTGATGAACGGGATGACTGGACGCTGCTGCAGAACTGGCTGGCGCAGACGGTGTGATCAGTGCGGGTCCGCCGACGGGGGAGACGCCGCGTGTCAGGGGCTACATCCCACCAGGGCGGCGTCTTCTACAACACCTCGAAGCTCAGGCTTTTCTCCATCGCAGCGATGCCATGACCTCCGAACAGGCTGCCCAGCTCATCGACAACACGCTCGATCTGGTGCATCAGCGCCTGCTGGATCTGGAATCGCAATCGCTCGACCATGAGCACAGGGCCCTGGCGGCAGAATTCCGCGAATGGCGCCAGCCTGCCGGTGGTCACATTGATCTGATGGTGTTTCCGGGGCTGGCCGAATCCTGAGGCCGTCCCACTCCCTCAGGAGGCCCGCTGCCTGCGCTGCAGCCACCGCAGGCACAGCAGGCCACTCAGGGGAGCCAGCACCGTGCCCACCACGGCTGAGCCCAGCAGCAGGCGGGAGGTGAAGTCCCAGCCCAGTTGACGCAGGGTGTCGTGATGCAGGATTGCGCCGGCCGGCCAGCCTTTGCCGGGACCCAGCAGCAGGCTGCCCAGCTGGTAGTTGAGCCAGATCAACGGCACGTCGGTGATCGGATTGCTGATCCAGGTTCCGGCGGCGGCCAGCAGATGGTTGCCCCGCACCAGGCTGGCCAGCGCCACCCCCAGCAGGGTCTGGAAGCCGAAGATCGGGAAGCAGCCCATGAACACCCCCGCCGCCAGCCCCCGGGCCCGCTGGCCGTGGCTGCCCTCCTGGCGCCAGACCCACTCGATCGCCTGCCGCAGCTTTCTCCTGGCCGCTTTCAGGGCCCGCGGCGGGGACAGAGACTGAAGGCGAAACGGTGCCATTGGACCAGTGACGCGGGGAGATGTCCCGATTGGCGCGAACCCTAATGGCGACACCATCGCCGCGATCGCCACCGCCGTCGCGGCCGGGGCCGGCAGCGTGGCGATCGTGCGCCTCTCGGGTCCGGCGGCTGAGGCGATCGGCCGGCGCTTGTTCATGGCCCCCGGCGCCCAGGACTGGGAGAGCCACCGGGTGCTCTACGGCCATGTGGTGGATCCGGCCGACGGCCGGCGGGTGGATGAGGCCCTGCTGCTGTTGATGCGGGCCCCCCGCAGCTTCACCCGCGAAGACGTGGTGGAGCTGCATTGCCATGGCGGCCTGATCGCCGTGCGGCGGGTGCTGGAGCTGGTGCTGGCCGCCGGTGCCCGCCTCGCCGGGGCCGGAGAGTTCAGCCAGCGGGCCTTCCTCAACGGCCGCCTCGATCTCACCCGTGCCGAGGCCATCGCCGAGATGATCGCCGCCCGCAGCCGGCGGGCCGCCGACCTGGCCATCGCCGGGATTGATGGTGGCCTGCAGCGGCGCATCGCCGGCCTGCGGGAGCGCCTGCTCGACCAGCTGGCCGAGCTGGAGGCCCGTGTCGACTTTGAGGAGGATCTGCCCCCCCTCGATGGGCTGGCGGTACGGGCCGAGCTGCTGGCGGTGCGGGCCGAGCTGGAGCAGCTGGTGGCCGACTCCCGCCAGGGGGAGCTGCTGCGCGAGGGCCTGCGGGTGGCCATCGTCGGCCGGCCCAACGTGGGCAAATCCAGCCTGCTCAACCTGCTCAGCCGCCGCGAGCGGGCCATCGTCACCGATCTCCCCGGCACCACCCGGGACCTGCTCGAAAGCGACCTGGTG
>JBBQIH010000276.1:0-3881 GCA_038324725.1 Cyanobacteriota bacterium
GGACCATCGGACTGAATGCGCAGGTTGACCCGGCCATGGGCCACCTTCATCGAGCTGGCCAGCAGCAGGCCCGCGCTCATGGCCCTGCCCAGCAGGGCCGTTGTCAGGAAGGAGAGGCCGTGGCGTTGGCTGGCCTGGCGGCTGGCGGCCGTGGTGGTGACCGCCACCATGCGAATGCCACCGCCGGCACCGGTGGCCCTCAGCAAGCGATCCCCCATCAAGCCGTTCCCTGTGATCCGGTCGTCATCGTAAGGAGCCGGAATGCAGCACCTCCAGGGGCCTCAGGGTTCCGTGCTCCAGACGCCAACCCCGCTCGATGACGCCCCGGAACAGTTCGGGTTCGTGGGTGACCACCAGCAGGGCCCGTTCTTTGGCGAGGTCCCCGAGCAGCTGGAGCACCTCTTCCCGCACGGTCCAGTCGAGGCCGGCGGTGGGTTCATCCAGCAACAGCACCCGGGCCTCGCGCACCAACTGGACCGCCAGGGCCAGACGGCGCTGCTGGCCGCCACTGAGGCGCTCCGGCGCCTGCTGCAGGGAAAGACTGCCGAGGCCCACCTGCTCCAGGACGGCCTCGGCCTTCTCGGCGCTGAGGCGGCGCTGGCCCAGCTTCAATTCCTGACCCACCGTCAGGCCGAGGAAATGGCGTTCCGGGAACTGGAACACCAGGCCGCACAGCCAGCGCCGCTGACGGCTGCTGAGGGCCTCGCCCTGCCAGAGGAAGCGACCGGCATCGGCGTCAGCCAGGCCGCAGATCACCTCCAGCAGGGTGGTCTTGCCGCTGCCACTGCGACCGGCCACCAGGGCCGGAGATCCCACCGTCAGCTGCAGCGACACATCCGCCAGCACCGGCGCCGGCGCCGTGGCGGGGTGGTACCGCAGACCGATGACATCGAGCATGGCACCAGCATGCCGCCCGGCACTGCGGCGGGGGAGCGTGTTGGATGGGGGGACGTGCGCGCCGTTCGCCCCTTTCCCCATGGATGTCCGATTTCGCGAGGTGGATCCGTTCAACTGCTGGATCTGGCTGCACTTCTCCGACCAGCCAGGCGGCGCCGAGCGGGGCTACGTGGAAACGGCCCTCGACAGCTGGTTCTTCCTGGGCAAGCTGGGCGCCTTCAACGCCGAGAACCTGCAGACCCATGAAGGGGGTGTGGATCTCGGTTGGCTCCCTTACGACACCGAGGCCGCCGAGCGCAGTCTGCCGGCCCTGATGCACAACATGGGGCCGATGGAATACCAGGACGACTGGGCGCGCTGCTGGGTCGACCTGGGCACCAGTGATGCCCTCGCCCTCGATGTGCTGATCAACGCCCTGCGTCAGCTCGACAATGACGTGCTGGAGATCACCGAGCTGGTGATCGGGGGGCTGAACGAGGACTGGCCGATCGAGGAGGAACCCGACAGCCCATTCTCCAGGGACTGATGGGGCGGGAGTTACGGCGGCTGCTGATCGCCCCGGAGCGAATCGTCGCCCTGGCGGGCGATCAGCAGGAGCTGCCTTGGCTGGCCCTGGAGCCCCAGGAAGGCCACTACCTGGAACGGGTGCTGCGCTATCGCCCGGGCGATCGGCTGGCCTTGGTCGACGGCGTCGGCCAGCTCTGGACGGCGGTGCTCGAACCGGAGCGGAGACTCCGGCTGGAGCAGCCTCCGGAGGCGCCTCTGCTGCGGGAGGCGGCCGTCACTCCGCCCCTGGCGCTGGCGATGGCCGTGCCCAAGCGGGAGGCGGATCTGGTCTGGCGCATGGCCACCGAACTGGGTGCCAACCAGCTCCAGCCCCTGCTGGCCCAGCGCAGCGCCCCCGGTGAGCGCTGCCCCCTGGATCGCTGGCGGGGGATCGTGCGGGAGGCCACCGAGCAGTGCGAACGGCTGTGGCACCCGCGGCTGGAATCCCCCTGTGAGGCCAGGGCCTGGCTGGCGCGGCCGGCCCCTGGGATCTCCCTGCTGGCCACCACCCGCCGGGATGGCCTGCCGCTCTGCAGTCAGCGGCTGTGGCAACTGGCCGAGGGGTCTAGCGACCGCGAACTCGCCGCCGGCATCCGGCTGGCGATCGGTCCGGAAGGGGGCTGGAGCCCCGAGGAAGAGGAGCAGGCTGAAACAGCCGGCTGGCACCCCGTGAGCCTCGGGGGATCGATCCTGCGCACAGCCACCGCCGCGGTGGGCGGCCTGGCCTTGCTGGCCGACTGGCGCGCGCTCAGGAGCGCATCATGCCGGCCGCCATCTCCTTGAACACACCCAGATTGGCGCCGGGGGTGCGGCGCTTCATCGGCGTGGCCCCGCCCGCTGTGACGCAGTCGGGGGCGAAGGTGGCCAGAGACGGGGCCGGCCGAAGCGCCTCGGCGGCGGCCAGTTCGGCGGCAATCGCTTCAGCCGTGGTGAGGCCCGAGACGGGGGGAAGTGTCGCTTCCGCAGGGGCGGCAGCGGCGTCCGGTGCCCCTGCCGCCTGGGGGGCGACCGTCGCTTCGGGCTTGGGCTCGGCCTTGGGGGGCGCCACCAGCGCCGGGGGGTCGTTCGCTTCGCCGCCACCCAGATCAAGGAAGAACTTGGGTCGTTTGAAGACCATCGGAGGGCAGCACCGGATGCAGGGATTATCCGTCGAGACCGGCACCCGCGAGCGGCTCGCTTAGATCTGTGCAACACAGTCGGGTCCCCGCCATGGTGTTGCTGCCGCCCCAGGACCCTCTGCACTGGCTGGCGGCCCTGGCGATCAACGCTCTGCTGATCGCCGTCGCCCAGCGCCTGCCCCTGCTGACCCGGGCAGGCTGGGTGCACGCCGGCGTGCTTGGCACCCTGCTGTGGGGAAGCCTCGGCTGGCGTGGTTGGCTGGCGGTGGTGGTCTATCTGGCCCTGGGAAGCCTGGTGACCAAGCTTGGCTTCCGCCGCAAGCGGCAGCTGGGCCTGGCAGAAGCCCGCGACGGCAGGCGCGGGCCTGAGAACGTCTGGGGCTCGGCCCTGGTGGGAACCGTGCTGGCCCTGCTCGCCTGCCGGGCGCCAGCGGCCGCGGTGCCCCTGCTGCTGGCCGGCTTTGCCGCCAGCTTCGCCGCCAAGCTCGCTGACACCTTCGGCAGCGAGATCGGCAAACGCTGGGGCCGCCACACCGTGCTGATCACCAGCCTGCGGCCGGTGCCGCCCGGCACCGAGGGGGCCATCAGCCTGGAGGGCACCGCCGCCAGCCTGGCGGGCAGCAGCCTGATGACCCTGGGCCTGCTGGCCCTCGGCCTGATCCGTGGCTGGCCCCTGGCGCTCCTGGTCAGCGGCGTCGGGCTGGTGGCCACCCTGGCGGAGAGCGTCGTGGGAGCCAGCCTCCAGCAGCGCTGGGGCTGGCTCAGCAACGAGGTGGTCAACGGGCTGCAGACGCTGCTGGCGGCCCTGCTGGCCATGGGCCTGGCGCACTGGCTGGCGCCTGGGGCGGGCTGAGGGTCTGCTCCCGCCAGGCGAGGGCGGCACGGCGCAGGCGATCGAGGGCGGCATCGCAGCGGCGCTGGGCCTGGCGGGCAGGGATCCCAAGCTGCCGGCCCAGCTCCACCCAGGTGCAACCCACATCGATCCGGCCCACCAGCAGCTCCCGTTCCCGGGGGTCGAGATCCGCCAGCTGCTGGCGCAACCATTGCTGCTCGGCGCTGGGGGCTTCGCTGCTGCTCAGTGGCTCCTCCTCTTCACCGGGAGCCGCGGGGGAGGCCAACAGGTCCAGCAGGCAGCCGGCCGCGTCGGCCTCGCCCCCACCCTGGCCAAGGGGGGCATCCAGACTGCGCACCCTGCCGGCACTGCGGAGCTGCAGGGCTTCCTCGAGCCTGGCCGGATCGCAGGCCAGCCGATCGGCGAGGGCGGCCGTAGGCAAGGGATCCAGCCCCTGGCGGCGGCGGGCCTCCTGGAGGCTGAGCACC
>JBBQIH010000277.1:0-3851 GCA_038324725.1 Cyanobacteriota bacterium
GGTGCTGCTGGGCCGGGGCCTCGGGGCCATGCCCGTCATCGGCGTCGCCACCATGGTGGGCCTGGGGCGCTGGTGGCTCACGGCTGCTGGCTGAGGGCTGCCAACCGAGTGCGCCGCTCAGGGGATCATCCCGCAGACGATCAACTTGTTCATCACCGGGCCGGCGACCTGGTCGATGAAGGTCTGGCGCATCTGGGGATCGTCATTGAGCATGTCGAGCACCCGCTGTTCCTGCGACCCACGCCGCTCGCTGCGGGCGGCCCAGAGCTGGTCGCAGGTGGATTTCTGGTAGCGCTCAATCACCTTTTTGGCCACCAGGTTGACGACCGGGGACTGGGCTTGGGCAGGGGTCGTGGCAACCAGAACGGCAGCCAACCCCAGGCTGGCCATCAGGCGGATCTTCATGGAGCGCCGGCAGAAGAAGGGCCTCAACCTAGGTCGACGCACCGGCCCGGATCAGAAGACATCCAGGGGCTCCAGGCTCGGCTGCTGTGCAGCGCCGCCTGCGGGCACATCGAGACGCAGCGTGAGCGCGGACGCCTGGCGCCGCGCCGATTCGCCGCAGCTGCGCGGGGTGGGGAAGATCTTGCCGGGGTTGGCCAGGCCCGCAGGGTCGAAGGCCTCACGCACCAGACGCATGGTGGCCAGGTCGTCGGGGGCGAACATCCAGTCGAGGTAGCAGCGCTTGTCGCTGCCCACCCCGTGCTCGCCGGTGATGCTGCCGCCGGCCTCAATGCAGAGGCGCAGGATGTCGGCACCAAGGGCCTGCACCCGGTCGGTCACGCCGGGTTCGTCGGCCCGGTAGAGGATCAGGGGGTGGAGATTGCCATCACCGGCATGGAACACGTTGGCCACCGGCAGCTCGTAGCGGCGGCTGAGCTCCTCGATGGCCGCCAGCACGGAGGGCAGGGCACTGCGGGGCACCACGCCGTCCTGCACGTAATAGGTGGGGGTGATCCGGCCAACGGCGGCAAAGGCGGACTTGCGGCCCTTCCACAGCAGGGCCCGGTCAGCCTCACTGGAGGCCCGCCGGATCGTGCGGGCGCCGGCCCGTCGGCACAACTCACCGGCGATCTCCACGGCCGCCGACACCTCCCGCTCCTGCCCGTCGAGTTCGATCAGCAGCACCGCCGCCGCATCACGGGGGTACTCGTCGTGGCCGAACAGATCGTCGACGGCGTTGATGGTGACGTTGTCCATGATCTCCATCCCCGCCGGCAGCACGCCGGCCGCCGTCACCAGGCGCACCGCCTCACCGGCGGCCTCCATGGCGGTGAAATCGGCCAGCAGCACTGCCACGGCCTGGGGGGCCCGCAGCAGCCGCAGGGTGATGGCGGTGGCGATGCCGAGGGTGCCTTCACTGCCGATGAACACCCCGCGCAGATCCAGCTCGGGGGTTTCGGCCAGGCCGCTGCCAAAGGTGGTGACGGTGCCATCGGGCAGCACCACCTCCATCTCCAGCACGTGGTTGCTGGTGACGCCGTACTTGAGGCAGTGCACCCCACCGGAGTTCTCAGCCACGTTGCCGCCGATGCTGCACACCACCTGGCTGGAGGGGTCCGGGGCGTAGTAGAAGCCCTCACCGGCCACCGCCCGGGTGACCCAGCCATTGATCACCCCGGGTTGCACGGTGATGCGCCGGTTGGCCAGATCCACCTCCAGGATCGAACGCATGCGGGTGGTGGCGATCACCAGCGCCCCGTTCTCAGCCAGGGCGCCACCGGAGAGACCAGTGCCGCTGCCCCTCGCCACGAAGGGCACCCCCAAGCGGTGGCAGAGCCGCAGGACCGCGGCCACCTGCTCAGTGGTCTCCGGCAGCACCACCAGCGACGGCTGGGCCCGGTGCAGGGTGAGCCCGTCGCAGTCGTAGGCCAGCAGTTCCTGGGGCGCCGCCACCACCGCCCGTGCCGGCAGAAGGGCGCGGCAGTGGCGCTCCATCGCGGCCCAGTCGATCGTCACGCAGGGGTTCCGGTGGGCCGGGGAAGGGGGGGCATTGCTTCCGAACTTACTGAGGCCAGGCACCCCGGCACCCTTCTGGGTCAGGATGGGAAACGAATGCGTCCACCTTCCGCGGATCCCGCCTTGAGTTCGGCCACCCCTTCAGCGCCCACCTCGGCCCCTGCTCTCCTCACCACCCGCTCCGAGGAGATCTTCGCCGCCGCCCAGACCCTCATGCCCGGCGGCGTCAACTCGCCGGTGCGGGCCTTCAAATCGGTGGGCGGCCAGCCGATCGTGTTCGACCGGGTGAAGGGCGCCTACGCCTGGGATGTGGACGGCAACCGCTACATCGATTACGTCGGCAGCTGGGGGCCCGCCATCTGCGGCCACAGCCACCCGGAAGTGATCGCCGCCCTGCACGAGGCCCTGGAGAAGGGCACCAGCTTCGGTGCCCCCTGCGTGCTGGAGAACGAGCTGGCCGAGCTGGTGATTGCCGCCGTGCCATCGGTGGAGATGGTGCGCTTCGTGAATTCCGGCACCGAAGCCTGCATGTCGGTGCTGCGGCTGATGCGCGCCTTCACCGGCCGCGAGAAGGTGATCAAGTTTGAGGGCTGCTATCACGGCCACGCGGACATGTTCCTGGTCAAGGCGGGCTCCGGCGTGGCCACCCTCGGCCTGCCCGATTCCCCCGGTGTGCCCCGCGCCGTCACGGCCGGCACCCTCACCGCCCCCTACAACTGCCTGGAGTCGGTCAAGGAGCTGTTCGCCAACAACCCCGGCGAGATCGCCGGCGTGATCCTGGAGCCGGTGGTGGGCAATGCGGGCTTCATCACCCCCGAGCCCGGCTTCCTCGAAGGCCTGCGTGAGCTCACCAAGGAGAACGGCGCCCTGCTGGTGTTCGACGAGGTCATGACCGGCTTCCGCATCAGCTACGGCGGCGCCCAGGCCCGCTTCGGCGTCACCCCGGACCTCACCACCATGGGCAAGGTGATCGGTGGGGGCCTGCCGGTGGGGGCCTACGGCGGTCGGGCCGACATCATGGCGATGGTGGCGCCGGCCGGGCCGATGTATCAGGCCGGCACCCTGAGCGGCAACCCCCTGGCCATGACCGCCGGCATCAAGACCCTGCAGCTGCTGAAGCAACCCGGCACCTACGAGCGGTTGGAGACGATCACCCGCCGGCTCAGTGACGGCATCCGCGCCGCCGCCGCCGAGGCGGGTGTGCCCTGCTGTGGCAGCAGCATCAGCGCCATGTTCGGCTTCTTCCTCTGCGAGGGGCCGGTGCACAACTTCGAGCAGGCCAAGGCCACCGACACGGCCCGTTTCGGCAGGCTGCACCGCGGCATGCTCGAGCGCGGCATCTACCTGGCACCGAGCGCCTTCGAGGCCGGCTTCACCTCCCTGGCCCACAGCGACGCCGACATCGACGCGACCCTTGCCGCCTTCCGCGACGTCTTCCTCTCGCTGGCGTGAACGTCGGCCGTCTGCAGCGGGTCGGCACGGGGCTGCTGACCCTGACCCTGCTGCTCGCGGGCTGTGCCTCCGATCCCGGCAACCAGCCCGTTGATGTGGCGGGCGGAGTGCCGGTGGGAGCGGTGCTGGCCCTGACCGGCAACGCCAACGTGTATGGCCAGGACCAGAAGGTTGGCCTGGAGCTGGCCCTCCAGCAGCGCAACACCAGCGGCGGCATCAACGGCCGCCCCCTGAAGCTGGCCCTGGAAGACAGCGGCAGCGACGAACCGGGGGCCAATGCGGCCTTCACCCTGCAGATCAACCGGGGCGTGCTGGCGCTCGTCGGCCCCACCCTCTCCCAGCAGGCCTTCTCCGCCGACCCCATCGCCCAGCGCCGCGGTGTGCCTGTGGTGGCCCCCTCCAACACCGCCAATGGCATCCCGGAGATCGGTTTCTTCATC
>JBBQIH010000278.1:0-3802 GCA_038324725.1 Cyanobacteriota bacterium
GGTGCCGCTGAGGCTCTGCAACACCGTGAGCAGCTCCCGCAGGTGGGGGGTGCTGCTGCCGCTCTCCACCCAGAGACGCTCCTGCAGCCCCCCCAGCCGGCGCCAGCTGGTGTGCAGCTTGAGCACGGCGCTCTCGAGGGCCTGGGCCTGGCCCACCGCATCGGCCAGGAGGCCCAGGGCATCGAGGCGCTGGGCCTCCTGCAGCGCCTTCTCCAGGTCGAGATTGCCCTGCTGGAACGCGCGCACCGCCAGCCCCGCCTCGGCGGCCTTGCTCAGCCAGCGGGCGGTGAGGGTCACATCCTTCACCCGTTCGAGCTCCGGCTCCTCCCGCAGGACACGGCGCAGGTCGTTCTGCTGCTCCTCGGGCAGCTTGGCCAGTTCCCGCACCAGGGGCGCCACGGCCCGGGGGGGCAGAAGGTTGTCGGCGGTGCGCTGGCGGATCTCCTCCGGCAGCAGGGGGCTGGTGGCGGCGGTGAACTCGTCGGTGAGGCGGCGTACCTGCTTGCGGGTGATCTGCTGGCCCTCGTTGGCCGCCTCACTGATCATCTGCTGGACCTCCGGATCGGCCTGGGCCGTTTCCAGGAAGGCCCGCTTGGAGAAGTTGTTGACGCTGCCCTCATCGAGCAGACCTTCGCCCACCAGACCATCGGCCGACTCCGCCAACTGGATCAGGGTGTAGGCGCGGGTCTTGCTGATCTCCCGCTCCCGCAGCCACTGCAGGAAACCGGTGCCACGCCCCTCGCCGCCGCGCCGTTCCCGGTCACGCACCGAGCGCAGGATGCGGCCGCGCCAGATTTCGGTTTGCAGATCGAAGCGGTCGCAGACGGCCCAGGCCTCTTCGAGACGGGCCAGGAACTCCATCGTGCTGAGGCTGTCGCTCTCCGGATCGGGCAGATCCAGGCTCAAAAGGGGGGCCTCGGGTAAGGCCATGGACGGAACCATCGGCGGGGCCGGCGGTGGGTTCGGGGATGCTGCCACGGGGCCGGCAACGAACCGTGACATCGCCTGGGCGCCGGCCCCGATTCGCCGGTAGTGTCGCTGCGCAGACCACCCGATCTTCCAGCCCAGCGATGGCCATCTCCCGCGGCGACAAAGTACGGATCAAGCGTCCGGAGTCCTATTGGTTCAACGAAGTCGGAACCGTGGCGTCGGTTGACACCTCCGGGATCCGTTATCCCGTGGTCGTTCGCTTCGAGAAGGTGAACTACAACGGCTACAGCGGCTCCGACGGCGGCATCAACACCAACAACTTCGCCGAGAGCGAACTGGTCAAGGCCTGAGTTCCCCGCCAGCCCTACGATCCGGGCATGCCCGAGCTCCCGGAGGTCGAAACCGTTCGCCGGGGGCTTGAGCAACAGACACGTGGTTTTCTGATCGACCGCGTCGACGTGCTCAGGGCCCGTGCCATCGCCAGCCCCGAAGACCCTGCTGCCTTCTGCAGGGCCCTTCGGGGCCTTCGTGTGGGCCAATGGCACCGCCGGGGCAAGTACCTCCTGGCCGATCTCGAAACTCCAGGCGGCAGCGCAGCCGGCCGCTGGGGTGTGCACCTGCGCATGACCGGCCAGTTCCTTTGGCTGGCCGAGGAGCGTCCCCCCTGTCCCCATACCCGGGTGCGCGTTTGGAACGTGGCCGGCGAGGAGCTGCGCTTCGTCGACACCCGCAGCTTCGGCCAGATGTGGTGGATCCCGCCCGGGGTCGCGGACGGGGTCGTGATGACCGGACTGCAGCGTCTGGGCCCTGAACCCTTCGGGGAGGACTTCACGGGCGCCTACCTGCGGGAGCGCCTGAAAGGCTCGCGGCGACCAATCAAGAACGCCCTTCTCGACCAATCGCTGGTGGCGGGGGTGGGCAACATCTATGCCGATGAATCCCTGTTCACGGCGGGGATCCGGCCCCAGACCCCCAGCGGCCGCCTCGGGCGCAACGACCTGGAACGGCTGCGCTCGTCCCTCATGGATGTCCTGGAAACCAGCATCGGCGCCGGGGGCACCACCTTCAGCGACTTCCGTGACCTGCAGGGCACCAACGGCAACTACGGCGGCCAGGCCTGGGTGTATCGACGCAGCGGATCACCCTGCCGCCGTTGCGGCACGGAGATCCTGCGCGAGAAGCTGGGGGGGCGCAGTAGCCACTGGTGTCCCAGCTGCCAGAACTGACGGCCGGCGCCCAGCCCCCACCAATCCCCTTGTTTCCCAACCCGCGTGACCAGCGCCCTTGCCGACCAGCTGAGCCGCACCATGGCGGACCTCCACGCCCGCGGCTGGTGCGACGGTACCGGAGGCAACTTCAGTTGCGTCCTGACGCGCGACCCCCTGAGCCTGCTGATGGCCCCCAGCGGCGTCGACAAGGGGTCCGTTCTGCCGAAGGAACTGATCACGGTGGACGCTGGGGGGACTGTGGTGGCAGGCGAAGGCCGGGCCAGCGCCGAAACCCTGCTGCATCTGGAGATCGTGGCCCGCACCGGGGCCGGCGCCGTGCTGCACACCCACTCCCAGTCCGCCACCTTGCTCTCCGACTGGTGCCTGGGGGACCAGGAACCGTCGGGATCCTTGCTGCTGCAGGGCCTGGAAATGCTGAAGGGGCTGGAGGGCATCGGCAGTCACCGCAGCCGGGTGAAGCTGCCGGTGCTGGCCAATGACCAGGACCTGGCCCGGCTCAGCGCCACCGCCGGCCCCTTGCTCGCAGACGCTCCCCAGGGACTGCTGATCGGCGGGCATGGCCTCTACGCCTGGGGAAGCGATCTAGCCCAGGCGCGTCGGCATCTGGAGATCCTTGAATGGCTGCTGGAGCAACGATGGCGGCGCCTGCTCCTGGAGAGCCTCGGACTGATGAGGCCCCAGAGGCAAGAGATCAGGGCTGTCCTGCTCGACATCGAAGGCACCACCTGTCCGGTGCCCTTCGTGAGCCAGGTGCTCTTCCCCTACGCCCGGGAGCGCCTGGATGGCTTTCTGCGCAGCGAAGCTCACAAGCTTGCGCTTGCTCCGCTGCTCCAAGCCATTGATGGGGCCATGGCCGCAGACGACGCAGGCGATCCAGCGTCATCGCGAAGGGCGCCAACCCATGGGGAACGGGTGCGTTTCCTTCAGTCGCTGATCGATCACGACCGCAAACTTCCCGCCTTGAAGGAACTGCAGGGGCTGATCTGGGACCAGGGGTATGCCAGCGGCGCCCTGCGGTGTCCGTTGTTTGACGATGTGGCCCCAACCCTGCGCGCCTGGCGATCCGATGGTCTGCAGCTGGCTGTCTATTCCTCGGGATCGGTGAAAGCGCAGAAACTGCTCTATGGAAACAGCACTGACGGTGATCTCAGAGGCTTGTTCCGCCATTGGTTTGACACTGCCACGGGCCCCAAAGGCGAAGCTGCCAGCTACGGCGCCATTGCCAAGGAGTTGGGCATGACACCTGCAGCGATTCTCTTTGTGAGCGATTCCAGGAGCGAACTGGAAGCCGCCCAGGCCGCCGGGATGGCCACCCGCTTCAGTGTGCGCCAGGAGAATCCCAGCAAGGATCCCGGTCCATTTGAAGCGATCACAAGCCTGGATGAGATTGTGCTCTGAATTCCATGTCTTGCAGGCAGCCAATAGAAAAGCCACCCTCCTCGGGTGGCTTTTCCTACAGCTCAGCTAAGAACTGCTGGCTCACATGCCGCCTGACGGCAGCAGCAGAGCAGAAGTTTTACCTGGCATCGAGCTATTTTCGCAGGGGGCTTCCCCCCAACTATCGTCGCCGCTGCTGCGTTTCACAACCGAGTTCGAGATGGATCGGTGTGGTTCCACAGCGCCATGGACACCAGGATAGGTTT
>JBBQIH010000279.1:0-3791 GCA_038324725.1 Cyanobacteriota bacterium
GTCGCCCCTTCCTGCTTCCCCCGCAGCCGCCTCAGCATGGCCCGCTGGCCCTGGTGCTGTTGCTGATGCTGCCGATGCTGCAACGGCCGGTCGCGCCAGTGCCCCAACCAGCGGCCCCGGCAGCGGCCCAAGCAGCGGCCAGGCCCATCGCCCAGCCGGCGCTGGCGGCGGCCACCGGCCCCTACGGAATCACCCCTGAGCGACGGGCCCTGCTCAACACCATCCGCTTCGCCGAAGGCACCTGGATCGGTGGCAGCCAGGAGGGCTATCGGGTGCTGTACGGCGGCGACCGCTTCGGCGATCTCAGTCGGCACCCCGACATCGTCGTACGGCGTCGCTACGCCAGCGCCGCCGCTGGGGCTTATCAGTTTCTTCCCACCACCTGGGACCAGGCCGCCGAGGAGCTGCAGCTCAGGGACTTCCGTCCTGCCAGCCAGGATCAGGCGGCCCTGCATCTGGTGCAGGAGCGGGGGGCGCTGCAGAGCTTCGATCGCCATGGCCTCACGGCCGAGGTGCTGGCCCGGTTGGCGCCGGAATGGGCCTCCCTGCCGACCCTCGAGGGCGTCAGCCATTACGGCCAGCCGGTGAAAGACCGCAGTGAGCTGCAGCACTTCTACCAGCGCGAGCTGGATCGCTTGCGTCAGCTCACCAGCGCCTGAGCCAGTTCAGGGTTCCCGGTACACCACGCGGCCCCGTTCGTCGTTGCCCACATCGAGCAGGTGGTTGAGCAGCAGCCGCTCAACCTCGGCGCTGACCACGCTGCTGTTGGCCTGGGCGGGTAGCTGGAGCTCGAGCAACGCGTCGTTGAGGGTGAAGCCAGCCTTGCCCGCCCGTCGGGCGAGCTGCAGCAATTGCCGTTCGATCGGCGGGTAGGACGCCGTATCGCTCTCGGCCAGGGCCTCCTCCAGCAGCAGGGATTGGTTGGCCTGCCGCACCATGTCGGGCACCAGCACCAGGTCCAGCAGCTGGCCGATGCCACAGAGCCCGAAGCTGAACAGCCAGAGCGTGCCGCTCAGGGGTTTGCGGTTGTAGAAGCGCTGCAGCCCGCACAGCCCCACCAGGCAGGTGCACCACAGCAGGTAGCTGAGCGCCACGCTGCGCCGCTCGGACGCAGGGTTCAGCGCCAACCCCGCGGGACGGCTGGGGGTTGGCCGCTGCTCTGGGCTCTGGACGGGTCCTGGCGTGGGTCGGGCAGCCATCAGGGTGCTCAGCATGTCCAACTTAGGGCCGCTGCAGCGCCTGGATACCATGCCTTTAACAGGTGCCCTCCATGACGTCCGCGTCCCCTTCGCCGGTGCCACCGGCCTCCAGCCCCGCCCCCTCCAGCGGCGCCGCTTCCGATGGCGCTGCGATGGTGCTGCCGAAAACGAGTCAAAGCCCCCAGCTGCTGCGGATTCGCCACTCGATGAGCCACGTGCTCGCCATGGCGGTGCAGAAGCTCTTTCCCCGGGCCCAGGTCACCATCGGTCCCTGGACCGAGAGCGGCTTTTACTACGACTTCGACAACCCGGATCCCTTCACCGAGGCCGACCTGAAGGCGATCCAGAAGGAGATGGGCAAGATCATTGCCCGCAAGCTGCCCCTGGAGCGCATCGAGGTGAGCAGGGAGGAGGCCGAGCGCCGCATCCAGGCCCAGAACGAGCCCTACAAACTGGAAATCCTGGCCGGGCTCACCGAGCCGATCACGCTTTACACCCTGGGCGACCAATGGTGGGACCTTTGCGCCGGTCCGCATGTGGCCCACACCGGCGAGCTCCACCCCAAGGCCTTCGCCCTTGAGAGCGTGGCCGGAGCCTACTGGCGTGGCGACGAGAAACGCGCCCAGCTGCAGCGCATCTATGGCACCGCCTGGGAGACACCGGAGCAGCTGGCTGAGCACAAGCGGCGCAAGGAGGAGGCCCTGCGCCGCGACCATCGGCGCCTCGGCACCGACCTCGACCTCTTTTCGATCGAGGAGGAAGCCGGCGCCGGCCTGGTGTTCTGGCACCCGCGTGGCGCCCGCATGCGGCTGCTGATCGAGGACTTCTGGCGGGCGGCCCACTTTGAAGACGGCTATGAGCTCCTGTACACCCCCCACGTGGCCGACCTCAGCCTGTGGAAGACCTCGGGCCACCTCGACTTCTACAGCGAGAGCATGTTCGGGCCGATGGCGGTGGACGAGCGGCAGTACCAGCTCAAGCCGATGAACTGCCCCTTCCATGTGCTCACCTATGCCAGCCGGTTGCGTTCCTACCGGGAGCTGCCGATCCGCTGGGCCGAACTCGGCACGGTGTATCGCTACGAACGGCCTGGGGTGATGCATGGGTTGATGCGGGTGCGTGGCTTCACCCAGGACGACGCCCATGTGTTCTGCCTGCCGGAGCAGATCTCCGATGAAATCCTGCGGGTGCTCAACCTCACCGAGCGCATCCTCTCCACCTTCGATTTCCGCAGCTACGAGATCCATCTCTCCACCCGTCCGGAGAAGTCGATCGGCGAGGACGCCGTCTGGGAGCTGGCCACCGCCGGCCTGGTCGAGGCCCTCGAGCGCAAGGGCTGGGCCTACAAGGTGGATGAGGGGGGCGGTGCCTTCTATGGCCCCAAGATCGACCTCAAGATCGAAGACGCCATCGGTCGGATGTGGCAGTGCTCGACGATCCAGCTCGACTTCAACCTGCCGGAGCGCTTCGATCTCCACTACGTGGCGGCGGACGGCGGCCGCTCGCGCCCGATCATGATCCACCGCGCCATCTTCGGCTCCCTGGAACGCTTTTTCGGCGTGATGGTGGAGAACTATGCCGGCGATTTCCCCTTCTGGCTGGCCCCCGAGCAGGTGCGCCTGCTGCCGGTCACCGACGACGCCCTCCCCTGGGCCGAGGAGCTCAAAGGCCAGCTGGCGGCCGCCGGCATCCGCGCCGGCATCGACCACAGCGGCGATCGGCTCGGCAAGCTGATCCGCAACGGCGAACAGATGAAGATCCCGGTGCTGGGGGTGATTGGTGCCCGGGAAGCCGAGACCCGCAGCGTCAGCCTGCGCAGTCGCCGCCAGGGGGATCTGGGCAGCGTCGCGGCTGATGCCCTGGTGTCCGCCGCTTCGGCCGCGAATGCCGGCCGGCTGGCCACCCTGGCCCTGGCATGAGCCTCCTGCTGGCGGGCGACATCGGCGGTACCAAGACCCTGCTGAGCCTTTGGCGCTCGGGCGCTGACCAGCTCGAGCTGCTGCTGGAGGAGCGGTTTGTCTCGGCGGCCTGGGAGGACCTGGCCCCGATGGTGCGCCACTTCCTGGCCGGCGCCGGAGCGGTGGCCGAAAGGCCACCGGCGGCCGCCTGTTTTGCCGTGGCCGGACCGGTGCAGGGGGGGCAGGCCCAGCTCACCAATCTCCCCTGGCGGCTCGATGCCGAGGCCCTGGCCCGCGGGTGCGGTCTGCCGGCGGTGGAGCTGGTCAACGACTTCGCCGTGCTGATCTACGGCCTGCCCCATCTCCAGCCTGGCCAGGTGGCGCCGGTCCGTGATGGTCGCCGCGACCCGCAGGCGCCGCTGCTGGTGCTGGGGGCCGGCACCGGCCTTGGAGTGGCCATGGGCCTGCCCAGCGCCACTGGTCTGCGGGCCATCCCCAGCGAAGCGGCCCATGGGGAATTCGCCCCCCGCAGCCAGAAGGAATGGGAGCTGAAGCAATGGCTCAGGGACGATCTGGCCCTGGAGCGGGTTTCGATCGAGCGGGTGGTGAGCGGCACCGGCCTGGGCCATGTGGCCCGTTGGCTGCTGAGTTGCCGCCACCCCGACGGCGACCATCCCCTCAGCGAGCACGCCCG
>JBBQIH010000280.1:0-3777 GCA_038324725.1 Cyanobacteriota bacterium
GCTATGTGACCCCAGTGATCATTCTGATGACCGTTCCCCTGGCCATGCTCGGAGCCCTGGCGTTCCTGGCCCTGCGCTCGATCGATCTCAACATCTATGCCCAGGTGGGTCTGGTGACCCTGATCGGGCTGGCGGCCAAGAACGGCATCCTGATTGTCGAGGTGGCCGAGCAGCACATGAAGGAGGGCCTGACCGCCGCCGAGGCCGCCATCGCCTCGGCCGAATCCAGGCTGCGGCCGATCCTGATGACGGCCATCGCCGCCCTGGCCGGCTTCCTGCCCCTGGTGGTGGCCACCACCGCAGGGGCCAACAGTCAGCAGTCCCTGGGCACGGTGATCTTTGGTGGCCTGCTGGTGGCCACGGTGCTCTCGTTGGGGGTGGTGCCTCCCTTCTACGTGGTGGTGAAGGCCCTGGAGGCCCGCTGGTTCGGGGAGTCCAACGCCGACCAGGTGGATCTGACCGTTGCCCAGGACCAACCCCCCGTCTAAGCGGTGTAACGAAACAGGCGCTGGGCCGGCTTCGCCATTGCGGTCGTTGGGCCAGGCCGTGAGGATCTTCGAAAGGGGTTGTGGAGAGATCACCATGCTGCCGACGCTTGCTGAACGGTTGCGAGAGCAGCAGGCGAAGTCCAGGAGTCGGCGGCCATCGCGCCAGCCCTGGCCCCTGCCCACCGAGCCGCCCACCGCCCTGTTGTTCCAGCCGCGTCAACACACGGCTGATCCGATCACTGTGGCCACTCCGGAAGCCGTCGCATCTCCGGAACCCGTACTCGTGGTCACTGCCCTGAAGGAACTGGAGATCGTGCTGCCGACTCCGCCCCAGACCAGGACGGTTCTGGCCGAGGCGCTGCTGCTGCTCTTCTGGGCCGTGCTGGTGCTGATCGATGGGGCGTTGGTGCTGGCCTCCCTGATCGATCGGGTCGCGCCCCGTGAGCGCAGAAGGCCGGGTCTGCATCGCCAGCGGATCACTCCGGCGGCGTCATCCTCCGCCGGAGTTTCTGATCCTCCCGAGGACATGAAAGCCAAGGCAGTTCTGCAGAGATGCCGCTCGTTGGCCGCCT
The DNA here is from genome assembly GCA_038324725.1 of Cyanobacteriota bacterium. GTDB lineage: Bacteria > Cyanobacteriota > Cyanobacteriia > PCC-6307 > Cyanobiaceae > Cyanobium. The sequence goes on from JBBQIH010000280.1 coordinate 1,061, forward strand.
CGTTGTGAAGCAACGTTGTAACGTGCTGATGTAACGCTTCATTGATACATAGCGGCCGTCGACTAGTGATCGTCGGGCCCGGCATGGCGCCCACCTCTGGTAGTTTCGTTGTACAGAGAGCGGTGGCGATCGTGAGTCGAAAGGTCGTGGCGCTGAAAGGGTTTCTGATCGCCCTTGCTTTTTGCTTCGCTGGGTTCGGCTTCAGCCCCGAGGCGTTCGCCCAGGCGGTTCCGCCTGTCCGCAGTGTGCGGGTCGTCCAGGGGGACACGCTTGAGGCCTTGGCCGCCCGCTATGGGGTGGCTGTGCAGGAGTTGATGCGACTCAACAAGATCACCCGGCCCGAGGAACTGCAGATCGGCCAGTCGCTGAAGCTGCCCGCCTCAAAGGGCCTGGTGCAGGTGCGCACGGGCGACACGCTGGCCGTCCTGGCGGGCCGCCACCGCACCACCGCGGCGGAGCTGCAGAAGGCCAACCCAGGCGTGAAACCTGACCAGCTGACGGTCGGCGCCTGGCTGAAGCTGCCGCCGGTGCCTGCTGCAACAACCACGGCCAAGCCTGCTCCCAAGCCCTCCGCTGCTCCCAAGCCCTCTTCTGCGGCCAAGCCCCCGGCTCCGGCCAGTCCGCCGGCGGTGAAGGCTCCTGTCCCCACACCGCCCCCTTCGCCCCTGCCGCCGAAGCCTGCCGAAGCGGTCCGCTGGAAGTTTTATGGCAACACCCTCGTCGACTGGGGCGGTTGGAAGCTCCATCCCGGTGGGGTTCGGGTCAGCTTGGTCCAGCCCACCCCGGCTGAGGTCGGACCTATCCGGGCGCAGGCGACGGCCGTGGCGGTGCATTGCAGCAGCCTGCGCCAGGCCTGGCTGATCAACGGGGCCTGGGAACCCTGGGCGGTTCCCGAGGGGCGTTCGGTGGCCCAGCAGATCGTCCTGGATCTCTGCGCCAATGTCAGCGATCCCACCGCACCGGCCGTTCCGCCCCCTTCCGCCCCTTGAGGGCTGGGCCACCAGCAGCGTCAGCGTAGGACGTGATCGTGATCACTTCCTGGGTGATTCTTCGTGGCTGTGAGCTAGAATCAACCTCACATAACTACTGCCTTTCACGGTGACCTATTGCATCGGCTACTGGTTGGAGAAGGGCCTGGTTATGGTCTCTGATTCACGCACGAATGCGGGAGCTGACTATATTTCAAGCTACAGCAAGATGCATGTCTTTCAGCCGTCATCAGATCGGCTGTTCGTGCTCCTGGCGGCCGGAAATCTGGCCACCACCCAGGCTGTGGTCAGCTGGATCCGCCGGGATCTCGATCGCCCCACCGAGGCCTTCGGCGCGGGGGTCAGGGATCTGCGCTCCTGTGATTACCTGTTCGAAGCGGCTGCCTATGTCGGCCGGGTGAGTGTGGCAGTGCAGCAGGAGAATGCCGCTGCCCTGCAGCAGGCGGGGGCCAGTGCGGGGGCGTCCTTCATCCTGGGCGGCCAGATCGCTGGGGAGGCCCACGGTCTGTATCTGGTGTATTCGCAGGGCAACGCCATCATGGCCACCGGCGAAACGCCCTATCTGCAGATCGGTGAGACGAAATACGGCAAACCACCGCTCGATAATGTCGGCCACACCAACCTGTCCCTGGAGGACGCCGCCCGGCTCTGCCTGATCTCGGAGGTGCTCACCCAGCGCTCCAATCTCACCGTGGGTCCCCCGTTCGAGCTGGCCATCATTCCCACAAATGCCCTGACGATTGCTCACCAGTTGACCTTTGGGGCGGACGCACCTGAGCTTGCCGCCATGATCGAGACTTGGAGCGACGCCCAGCGGGAGGCACTGCATCGCCTGCCCAGCTTCACCTGGGAGCAATCGCCGCCGGGCTGATTGGCGCGATTCTTCCGATTTGCCGCCCACGTCTCCACCACCTCCAGCACACGTCTCCCATGTGGTCCGTCTCCGAATGGGTGTCCAACGGCCACCTGCCCACCGCCGAGGTGGTCCAGGATCTGGTGGCCGAGGCCCATCGCCGCTTCGCCCCTGTTCTCGATGGCCAGGTGGCCGACTACATCCCAGCCCTGGCGGCGGCGGTACCCGAGCATTTCGGTCTCTGCGTGTCGAGTTGCGGTGGCGCCTTGTTCGAAGCGGGCGAAGCCCGGGAGTCCTTCAGCATCCAGAGCATCTCCAAGCCGTTCCTGTTCGCCCTGGTCTGCCAGGCCATCGGTGAGGAGGCGGCCCGCGAAAAGCTCGGCGTCAACAGCACCGGCCTGCCGTTCAATTCCGTGCTGGCGGTGGAGCGCAGCGGCGAGGGCCTCTCCAATCCGATGGTGAACGCCGGGGCGATTGCCGCCACCAGCCTGGCCCCAGGCGCCAGCAGCGAGCAGAAGTGGGCTTTCATTCAGGACGGCTTCTCCCGTTTCGCCGGCCGGCGGCTGGAGATTGACCAACAGGTCTTCGATTCGGAATTGGCCACCAATCGGCGCAACGTCGGTCTGGCCACCCTGCTCAGCGACCATGACCGCATCTGGTGGGATCCCGACGAGGCCACCGAGCTCTACACCCGCCAGTGTTCCCTCAGCGTCACGGCCGCCGACCTGGCCGTGATGGCCGCCACCCTGGCCAATGGAGGTCGCCAGCCCATCACGGGTGAGCAGGTGATCGATGCCATCCACTGCCAGCACGTTCTGGCGGTGATGGTCACCGCCGGGTTGTACGAAACCTCCGGCGACTGGTTGTACGCCACT
>JBBQIH010000281.1:0-3777 GCA_038324725.1 Cyanobacteriota bacterium
GGGCGTGAGCCGGGCGATGGCGGCCGGGTCGTCGCCGTAGAGGCCGGCGGAGCGGATCGGGTGGTGCCCCACCACCACCTTCCAGGGGGCCGTGCTGGCGGCCAGGGCCTTCTGCAGCCACGGCCGCTGATGCTGCCAGGGAACGTTGCCGTTGGTGTCCAGCAGGAAGAACTGCACCGGTCCGCGGCGCAGGGTGTACCAGCGGCCCTTCATGCCGAAGGGGACGTAGGCGACCTGATGGGCGCCGTTGGCGATGCGGATGTCGTGGTTGCCGAGCACGGCGTGGAAGGGCACCCCGTCTTGCAGCAGGGCGCTGTAGGGACGCTTAAACGTGCTCTCCACCAGGGCCAGGTCGCCGTCGGGGTAAATGTTGTCGCCGGCCATGAGCACCAGGTCCACCGCTGCGCGCCGATGGGCGTCACCCATGCGCTGACCCACGGCCCGCTGGTGGGCATTGCCGCTGCCGCTGTCGCCGGTGGCCAGGAAACGCAGCCGTTCTGGGGAGGGGTTGCCACGGCCCGGTGAGGCCAGCAGCGGCAGCCCAAGGGCAACGGCTCCAACCAGGGCCAGGAGCTGCCTACGCCGGATCACAGCGCCGGATCCCCCTGCAGTCGGGACAGCTCCGCCAGCACCTCCTGGCTATGGCCGGAGGGTCGCACCGCCACCCAGCGCGCCTGCAGCACCCCGTCCGGGTCGATCAGGAAGCTGTGGCGAGCCGAGAACGGGGCCAGCCAGGAGCCGTAGCGACGGCTGACGATCCCGCCGGGATCGGAGAGCAAGGGGTAGGCCAGCCCCTCGCTGCCGCAGAAGGAGAGGTGGGCTTCGGCGTCATCGGCACTGACGCCGACCACCTCGGCATTCAGGGCGTGGAAGCTGGCCAGATCCCGCTGGAAGCCGCGGGCCTCCAGGGTGCAGCCGCTGGTGAAATCCTTGGGGTAGAAGTAAAGAGCGACCCAGCGGCCGCGGAAGTCTGCCGTGGCCAGGTGTGTTTCCCGCACCGTGGCATCGGCCCCCGGGGCCACACCATCGAGATCAAACAGCGGCGCTGGTTGACCGATCTCCGGCAATGTGCCCCCCAGGGCGGTAGCCCTGGCCGGACGCCTCAGAAGGGCGATGGAGGCCAGAAGGGTTCCAGCCAGAAACGCTCGACGCTCCACGAGCTTGCCTGCATCAGGCGTGGACCCTAGCGATGCTGCCGGCCCACACCGTGGAGGGCGATCAGCGGGCGATCAGATCTTGGCCAGGTTGACGCCCAGCTCCTTGGCATACGCGCCGAGACCTTTCTTCAGGATGGTCTTGAGAGCCTTGGTGGACACCCGCAGCTTGATGAAGCGATTGCCCTCGGCCCACCACAGCCGACGCTCCTGCAGATTCACCTGCTGCAGCTTCTTGGTGCGCACGTGGGAGTGGCTGACGGCCATGCCGTTGTTGGCGCGCTTGCCGGTGAGCTGACAGACCCGGGACATGACGTTGTGACGACGGTGGACGATGCAGGCCTGAGCCAGCCTGAGAGCCTAACAAATGGGGCCCAGCTGCAGGTCGTGGGCTATCAGCAAAGCAGTCTGGCGCCGCTCTGGGGATCAAACCAGAGCTCGTGCTGCCGCTGCCAGCTGAGGCGCGGTTCGCGGGGTGTCGGCGCCTCCGGGGCGGTGAGCACCCGCACGGTGCCCCACGGGGTGTCGAGCCAGAGGAGTTGCTGGTGACCCCACCATTCGCGGCGCAGCAACCGCGCCGCCACGGCCCCGTCGTCGCCGAGATCCAGGTGCTCGGGCCGCAGGCCGAGTTGGCGCCCTGGCTCGATCGCCAGCAGGTTGATCGCCGGCCGGCCCAGAAAGGAGGCCACGAATCGGTTGGCGGGGTTGGTGTAGAGCTCCCGCGGGCTGCCCACCTGCTGCAGCCGACCGGCGTCGAGCAGGGCGATGCGGTCGGCCATCCCCACGGCTTCCTGCTGGTCGTGGGTCACGTAGATCACCGGCTGCTCGCGGCCGCAGAGCAGCCGCCGCAGTTCCGGCCGCAGTTCCTCCCGCAATTGGGCGTCGAGGTTGCTCATCGGCTCATCGAGCAGCACGATCCGCGGTTGGCGCAGCAAGGCCCGGGCCAGGGCCACCCGCTGGCGCTGGCCGCCGGAGAGCTGGGCGGGCCGGCGCTGGCGCAACGCTCCGAGCTGCAGCAGCTCAAGGGTGGCCTCGATGCGCCGCTGGCGCTCACGCGGGGCCATGCCGCGCACCTTCAGTCCCAGCTCCAGGTTGCCCGCCACGCTCAGGTGGGGGTAGAGGGCATAGCTCTGGAACACCATCGCCACCTGCCGTTCGCCGGGGTCTTGGTCGGTGAGATCGACCCCGTCCAGCAGCACCTGTCCCCCACTGGCAGGATCCAGTCCCGCCACCAGCCGCAGGGTGGTGGATTTGCCGCAGCCGCTGGGTCCGAGAAGGGCGACGCATTCGCCGGGGGCGACGTGCAGATCGAGCTGATCCAGCAGGCGCCGATCCCCCACCTCCCGGCACAGCTGGCGCAGTTCCAGACCGGCGGCGGCGCTGGGGCTCATCCCTTCACCGCCCCGCGGGTGAGGCCCGAGACGATGGACCTCTGGGCCAGCAACACCAGCAGAAGCAGGGGCAGGCTGCCCAGCACGGTGGCAGCGGCGAAAGCTCCGTAGGGGATGGTGAACACCGAGCCGCCACCGATCCGGGCGATGGCGATCGGCAGGGTGAGCAGATCGTTGCGGCTGATCCAGGTGAGGGCGATGGCGTACTCGTTCCAGCTGGCCAGGAACACCAGGATCGCCGTGCTGGCCAGGGCCGGCCCGAGCAGCGGCAGAAGCACGTGTTTCAGGCGCTGGCCGAGGTTCAGGCCTTCCAGCCGCGCCGCATCCTCCAGCTCCCCGGGGAGGTCGGCGAAGGCGGCCCGCAGCAGCAGCACGGCCAGGGGCAGGGACAAGGCCGTGTACGGCAGGCTGAGGCTGAGCAGGTTATTGGCCAGGCCGAAGTTTCGGGCGATCTCCAGCAGCGCCAGGAACAGCAGCACGGTGGGGAACATGGCCGCCGCCACCAGTGCCAGGCCCACCCCCCAGCGCACGGGACCCCGTTCTTTGTGCAAGCCGTAGGCGCAGGGCACCGCCAGCAGCAGGGTGAGCACGGTGGTGGCCAGACCCACCAGGGTGCTGTTGCCCAGGTAGCGCCAGAAGGGGGGATCTCCGGAGAGCACCAGCTGGTAGTTGGCCAGCGTCCAGGGGTTGCCTTCGAGCAGCGGAGCCACCAGGGCCTCCGGCCGCAGCAGGGAGGTGCGCAGCTGCCAGAGCAAGGGCCCCAGGCTCCAGAGCAGGACCAGCAGCCTCATGCCGGCCGCTCCTTGATGCGCTCCGGGCCACCGCGCCGCAGCATCAGCCAGCCGCCGACGAGCGACACCAGTAACAGCAGGAAAGTGGCGAGCATCACGGTGCTGGCGTAGCCGAAGTCGAGGAAGCGCATGGCATTGAGATAGGCATAGAGGGCCAGGCTCTCGGTACTGCCAGCCGGCCCGCCGCCCGTGAGCACCTGGATCAGGTCAAACACGCCCAGGGCCTGGGCGAGCCGGAACAGTACGGCCAGGGTGAGGTAGGGCACCAGCAGGGGCAGGGTGAGGCGGCGCAGGATCTGGAGGCGGCTGGCCCCCTCCAGGCGCAGGGCCTCCTCCAGGTCCAGCGGAATCGTTTGCAAACCTGCCAGCAGCAGCAGGGCCACGAACGGCATCGTTTTCCAGACATCCGCCAGTACCACAAACAACCAAGTGGTGGCCGGG
>JBBQIH010000282.1:0-3751 GCA_038324725.1 Cyanobacteriota bacterium
GGGGCCCCCCCCCCCCCCCACCCGCCTGCGCCCCCCCCCGCCGCCCTTCCAGGAGGCGATCGCGCGCCTCTCGGACCAGCCATCAGACCCGCATCTCGAGGCGGCCCGCCAGGCCTGGCGCTCGGCGCGCCGGACCTGGGAGACCAGTGAGAGCTGGGCCTTCGGTCCGGCGGAAACCCAGGGCTTCGACGGGGCGATGGACGACTGGCCGGTGAACCGCCGTGACCTGGCCACGGCGCTGGCCGGTGGTCCGTTCACGGCCGCCACCTTCGCCGCCCTCAGCGACACCGCCAAGGGGTTCCACGGCATCGAGTGGGTGCTGTGGGGTGGGCGCAGCGGCGCGCCGCCCAGCGCCGCCCAGCTCGGCCCCAACGACCTGGCCTACCTGCGCCTGGCGGCCGAGGATCTGCACCGCCAGTCCGAGGGGCTGCAGGCCAGCTGGTCTGGGCCCGGGGGATTCGGCGCCCGGATCAGTGCCCCGGCGGAGGCGGGAATGGCGGTGCAGGAGATGCTGCAGGGGGTGATCGGTCTGCTCCAGGAGGTAGGCGACGAGAAGCTCGGCCAGCCGCTGAAAACCCGGGATCCCCACACGCTGGAAAGTGCTGACAGCGGCAATACCCGCTCGGATCTGCTGGCCAATGTCGAAGGGGCCCGCCGCGTGCTGGTGAGCACCGGCCTGCTAGAGCTGATCCGCCGGCGGGACGCCGACCTGGCCCAACGGATCGACACCCAGACCGCCCGGGCGCTGGATCTGGCCCGGGCCCTGCCGGACCCGGTCAACGACCACCTCGACGATCCGGCCTCCCGCCAGGCGATGGAAGCGCTGATCAGCCAGCTGCACAGCACTGCGGCGCTGGTGGAGCGCTCGGTGCCCCTGGTCTCCTGATGGCCCGTTCCGCCCGGGTTCTGCGGAGCGCCTTGCTAGCCGGGCTGGCTTTGGCTGTGGTGCTTGGCCTCGGCCTGCGGCAGGTCTGGGGGGCCGCGGATCCCCGGCAGGCCGCCGGAGCGATGACCGTGCCCAACCGCACCTCGGCCTCCTTCGAGCAGCCGGCCGCCGGCCTCACCCCCGCGGAACGGGAGCGCCACCAGGCGGCCGACGCTCTCTTCGATCGCACCCATGTGCCCCTGGAGGGCGCCCCCGGGGCAGGTCTGGGACCCCGCTTTAATGCCGCCTCCTGTGTCGCCTGCCATGTGCGCAACGGCCGTGGCCGCCCGCTAAGGGGGGAATCCCTGGTGCGGGTGGCGCTGCGGGATGGGCAGCCCGTGCCGGAGCTTGGCCGCCAGGTGCGGGACCGCGCCGTGCTGGGGGCCCGGCCGGATGCGGCCGTCACGGTGGCCTGGCAGGAGCGGGATGGCCTGCGCCGGCCGGTGGTCCAGCTGCAGGCAGACCCTTCCCTCGACCTCTCCGAGCGGTCGGTGGCCCGCTCCCTGCGGGTGGCGCCGCCGCTGCTGGGCCTGGGTCTGCTGGAGGCGGTGCCGGAGGCGGCGATCCTGGAGCACGCCGATCCGGACGACCGCGACGGTGACGGGATCTCGGGCCGACCCCACTGGCTGGAGGGGCCAGGGGAGAAGCAACGGCTGGGGCGCTTCGGCTGGAAGGCGATCTCCCCGTCGCTTCAGGACCAGACTGCGGCGGCCCTCCTGAACGACATGGGGCTGACCAGCCCAGGGGACATCGGCCGGGGCGAGCTGGAGCTGGTGACGTTCTACAGCCAGACCCTGGGGGCGCCGCGCACCGCCCTGCCCGCCACAAGCCCGGTGGTACGTCGGGGCCGGGAGCTCTTCGACACCCTGCAGTGCGCCCGCTGCCATGTGCCGCAGCTGGCCACCGGCCGTTCACCGGCAGCTGTGGCCGGGGTGATCAACGGCCAGACCTTCTGGCCCTACACCGATCTGCTGCTGCACGACATGGGCGCCGGCCTCGACGACGGGGTGGCCGAGAAGGGGGCCCCGGGGCGGGAATGGCGCACGGCTCCGCTCTGGGGTCTGGGCCTGGCCCAGCGGGTGAATGGCTCGGTGGGGTTCCTCCACGACGGCCGGGCCCGAAGCCTCGAGGAGGCGATCCTCTGGCACGGGGGAGAGGCCACTGCCGCAAGGGAGCGCTTCACAGCCCTGACCCCGCAGCAGCGCCGCTGGCTCCTGGGCTGGCTGCAGCAGCTCTGACGTTCAGAGGGCGAACAGGGCGTCGTAACGGCCGTACTCCGGCTTGCGCAGGCCATCGACCGCCAGCATCCGACGCAGTTCGATGATCTCGGCGCGCTGGGCCACGATCACGCCCCTGGCGAAGCGCCGGATTGTCGGATTGGTGCTCTTGGCCAGGGCGTCGTGGGCCATGATCAGCGCCCCGCCGTGGTGATGGAGCATCCCCTCCAGGAACCAGACGACGCGCTTGTCCGGGCTGGGGGCCTCGCCCATCATGCGCATCCCGTCGATCTGGGCCTGGCTCATGCGGCTCAGGCCGACGAGGCTGTTGGGATCGCCGTCTTTGGCCAGGGCCACGGGATAAATGGGAGCCTGGGGGTACCAGGCCTTGCGCCACAGCCCCATCGCCCGGATCTCGTTGGCCTGATCGCGCCAGATTGTGGTGGCCAGGGCCCCCACCCCGGGCGCCCCGATGCCGAAGACGAATTCGCTCATCCGCAGGGCGCCGGTGTGGTGCTGCACCATCCCGTCGATGAAGCGCAGGTCGTAGGTGGCGCCGGCGGGGCCCACGTCGTGGGCGTGGCTGGCGTGGACAGGAGCCGCTCCGCTCGGGACGGACCTGTCGGGTGTGGCCCGATGCTCCCCGTGGTCCATGCCGCTGTGGTCCTGCGCCAGGGTCGGGGCCGCCAGCGACAGGGCCCCAACGAGCCCGAGCAAACGGGTCACGAACGTGAAGGACTTCATGGCGGCTGGACAGGACGCCTCACCGTATGGTCTCCTCCTGGCTGGAGAGTCAAGGGGCTCGGCGGTCTTTGCTGATGCGGCCCGGGCCAGGCGACCGGATGGCACGGAGTGGCTAAGCCGCCGCGGCCTCGATGATCGCCGTGGTGGAGGCCTCCACCTCGCGGGCCACCTCCTTCAGGGAGGGATCGGCCGAGAGGCTGGCGAGCATCGCCCCGGGGCGGATCATGCCGATGCGGGTCTGGCCGGCTTCGGTGTAAACCGAGATCCTGCAGGGCAGAGCCATGTTGAGCGCCATCGTGGTGTGGAGCACCGCAGCGGCCTGCTTGGGGTTGCACACCTCGAAGATGCAGCACTGCTCCAGAAACGCCTGGCCCTTGCTGCGCAGAGTGTTGCCCAGATCATGAACGGCCAGAACGCCGAAGCCATGGTTCAGCACAGCCTCCTGGAGGGCGGTACTGGCCGCCTCGAAGGATTTCGAGGTGTCGACAATGAAGAAGGGATCCATGGCTGGCGTCGGGTCAGATTGACGTTGGGCCTGACGGCGCGGGACTGGATGGACGTCAGGGCGTTCCGTACCAGTTGCGATACCACTGGGCCATCTGCTCGATCTCCCGGCTCTGGGCCTCCACCATCCCCTGCTGCATCGTTCGCAGTTGCGGATGCTGGCTGTTGGTCTGGGCCATCGAGGCCATCATCACGCCCATGCGGTGATGGGGAATCATCTGCTCGATGAAGGCCCGATCGAAATCGGCCGCCTCGTTCAGCCAGCCGAGATCGGTGCCCATCATTCCCATGCCCTCTCCTCGGCCCATCATCATTCCGCCGTTGCCCCCCATCCAGCCACCCCAGCCGGAGTAAGCCCCAC
>JBBQIH010000283.1:0-3733 GCA_038324725.1 Cyanobacteriota bacterium
GGCGCCGAGGCGATCGGCCCGCCGACCGGATCGAGGCCGCTGGCGAGGCCTTCCTGCAGCGGGTCAGCGATGGCTTCGCCACCCTGGCCGGCCAGAGGGGCTGGCGTCGGGTCGAGGCCGGCTTGCCCAGGGCGGAGGTCACGGAGCTCTGCCGCTCCCTGATCACCCAACATTTGGGCGCCCCCGGGGGCCAAGGCCGTGGCTGATCTGTTTGCCGATCTGGTCGGCCAGCCGCAGGCGGTGGGACTGTTGACGGCCGCCCTCGAACGCCGGCGGCTGGCGCCGGCTTACCTGTTCGTGGGGGCCAACGGGGTGGGCCGCCGGTTGGCGGCCCTGCGCCTTCTGGAGGGGGTGCTGGCGGATGGAACCGCCGGATCGGTGCCGCTGCGGCGGCGCCTGGCGGAGGGCAACCACCCCGACCTGCTTTGGGTCGAACCCACCTACCTGCACGAGGGCCGGCTGGTGAAGGCCTCCGAGGCCGAGGCCCAGGGGATCAGTCGCCGCAGCCCCCCCCAGCTGCGCCTGGAGCAGGTGCGGGAGGTGACCCGTTTCCTGGCCCGCCGCCCGGTGGAGGGGGTCCGCTCTCTGGTGGTGCTGGAGACCGTCGAAGCGATGGCGGAAGCCGCCGCCAACGCCTTGCTCAAAACACTTGAGGAGCCGGGCCACGGCCTGCTGATCCTGCTCACGGCGACCCCAGACCGGCTGCTGAGCACCATCCGCTCCCGCTGCCAGTCCATTCCCTTCGCCCGCCTGCCCCCCGCCCTGGTGCGCCAGGTGCTGGAGCGCCTGCCGCTGGCGGATGGGGAACCGCAGGCGCCGGTGGCGGATCCCCCTGAATTGCTCGAACTGGCCGCCGGCTCCCCCGGAGCCCTGCTGCGCCACCGACGGGTCTGGCAGGGCCTGCCGGAGGGGTTGGCGGAACGGTTGCTGGCCCTGGGCCGGGAGCCCATGGAGGCCCTGGGCCTCGCCCGCGACCTCAGCGAGGCCCTCGATGGCGAGCAGCAGCTCTGGTTGCTCGACTGGTGGCAGCTGCACCTCTGGCGACAGCGCCTGGAGCCGGCGCCGCTGCGGCGCATCGAACAGCTGCGCAGCCATCTGCTGGCCTACGTGCAGCCCCGGCTGGCCTGGGAGGTGGCCCTGCTCGACCTGGGCCGCTGAGGGGGTACCGACCGGTGCCGCTACGTAGGAAGCCCATGGACCGCGGAACACACAGGCGGCTGACTCGATGACCGCATCGACGCTGTTGCCGTTCTTGAAAACCTCCCTGGGACAGGGAATGTTGCGGGCGAGAGGGCTTGGCATGGCGTCATGGCCCGTACCCGAACGTCTGGAAGTGCCTCAAGTTGTTATCAGGGAAGGGGAGGGGGTCTGTTCCCATGCAGCGATTGGCCGAGGAATCAGCCGGCTTGGCTGCTCTTGAGGGAGGCCTCCAGGCGGGCCTGCCTGGCGTCGCTGACGAGGCTGGCGAGGGGTTCCATCTGATCGTTGGAGGGCAGCTCAAGGCAGTAGCCGGCGCCGTAGACGGTCTTGATGAAGCGGGGCTTGCGGGGGTCGGGTTCGAGCTTGGTGCGGAGGTGGCGGATGTGGACCCGGATCGTTTCGATGTCGTCGTCGGGTTCGTAACCCCAGACCTCCTTCAGGATCAGGGAGGGGGCGACGGTCTGGCCGTGGCGCTGCAGCAGGCAGTGGAGGAGTTCGAACTCCGTATGCGTGAGGCGCACGGGGGCATCGAACCAGATGGCCTCAAAGCGCTCGGGCACGAGGGTGAGGGAGCTGAAGCTGAGGATCTCGTTGTGCTTGGCGGAGAGGGGAGCCCGCTCGCTGCGGCGCAGGAGGGCCTTGACCCTGACCATGAGCTCCTCGAGATCGAAGGGCTTGGTGAGGTAGTCATCGGCGCCCGAATTGAACCCGCTGACCTTGTCCTTGGTGCTGCCGAGGGCGGTGAGCATCAAGATGGGGATCTTGGCCGTGCGCTCGTCGCGCCGCAGACGCTGACAGAGGGTGAGACCGTCGACTTTGGGGAGCATCAGGTCGAGCAGGATGACATCCGGGCTGTACTGAACGGCGAGGGCCTGGCCCTTGATGCCGTCCTCAGCTCGCTGCACGTCGAAGCCCCCGTGCTCGAGATGGCCGGCGACCAGATCACGCATGTCGCCGTCATCTTCGATGAGCAGGATGGAGGGCTTCATGGGTGGGGTCGTGGCGTCGGGGGTGCTTCTGGAGGGAGCACAAGTGACGGGAGACTACATTTTCGCCGCTTTCGCTGATCCGTGCAGAGATCCCTGCCGACCACGCTCAGGAGGCTGTTGCTGCCGCTGTTGGCACAGGGCAGGTGGGCCGGAATCGGGCGGATGAAAAAACTCCCCGGGCGGGATTCGAACCTGCGACCAATCGGTTAACAGCCGACCGCTCTACCACTGAGCTACCGAGGAAAACACCGGAAAACCCGGATCAGATGACCTTACCTTTCGGCCCCGCCGACGGGCAAGGGGGCCAGGGAGCGGCGCAGGCTTGCGCCGCTCTGCCAGGGGCCGATCGCCCCGGCTTCCATGCGGGCGGCCCCGTCGCAGCGCTCAAGTTCCTCAAGGCGGTGGGTGATCCACAGCGCGGTGAGGGGTGCGGCGCCCCGGTGACACAGCCGATGGATCAGTTCCAGCACCTCGTTCTGGCTTTCCGGATCCAGCAGGGCCGTGGGTTCATCGAGCAGCAACAGCGACGCGTCGCTGGCCAAGGCGCCGGCGATCGCCAGGCGCTGCTTCTGACCGCCACTCAGGGTGTGGATGGGGCGTTGCTGCAGGCCGCTCAGGCCCACCTGGGCCAGGGCCGAGGCCACCCGGGCTGCACGCTCGCCGGCGTCAAGACCCTCGGGGAGGGCCAGCTGCAGATCGCTGCCGCAGCTGGGGAGCAGCAGCTGATGGTCGGGGTTTTGGAACACCAGGGCGGTCCTGCCCTGGCAGGTGATGGTCCCTTCGCTGGGCGTGAGCAGGCCACTGATCAGGCGCAACAGGGTGCTCTTGCCGCTGCCGTTGCTGCCAACGAGCATCCACAGTCCCGGGCCTGGAATCTGCAGCCGGCAATTGTGCAGCGCCTCGCGGCCCTCGCCCCAGCCGAAGCGGAGCGCCTCGATGCGCAGGGGCGGCTCCACTGGCGCAGCCATTGTCAAGCTTCGAAGCTGAAGCCGGGCCGCTTGCCGCCGCCGGCCACCGCCGACTTCTCATAAATCTGAACGGCCACGATCTCGCCGCTCAGAAGGCTGACGCGCTTCTGCTCGTCCTTCTCGCAGGTCAGCTCAAGCACCTTGGGGTGACCGTTCTCGAGGGCCTGACGCACCTCGCCGTAAAGGGCCTGGGCGGCGTCCAGCTCCTTGCGCTGAACGGCAACGGGCATGGGGCTGAGCCGGAGGGAGATCTCGACGACGTACATGTAGGCGGGGAGGGCTGGCCTAGCCACTCTGGCGAATCGTGGGCCACCGGGGAGCCGATGAGTAGTTGTGCTCATTCCTGCAGGGCTGGGACGCTGTCGGCCGCACAGAAAGGCGGTTGTCTTTTACGATCTACGTGTAACGCTTCGTGAAGCTCTTCCCATGACGATTGCCCTAGGGCGTGCACCGGCCACGCGTGGATGGTTCGACGTCCTCGACGACTGGCTCAAGCGCGACCGCTTCGTTTTTGTGGGGTGGTCCGGTCTGCTGCTCTTCCCCACGGCCTATCTGGCCCTCGGCGGTTGGCTCACC
>JBBQIH010000284.1:0-3733 GCA_038324725.1 Cyanobacteriota bacterium
CGTTGTTCTTGATCTGGCCATCAGTCCAGTCCTTGCATTCGATCCGGAACACGTCACCAGGATTCACCGAGGCCACAGCCGGGATTTCGGGATGCCAACGGTTGTGACCGGGCATGTCCTGCTGATCCATCGGCTTGGTGAGATCGACGGAGAAGAGTGTTTTTGGCATCGAGAAACCGAGGCGCAGTGTCGTCTCCATCCAAAAGGATGACCTGCGGCTCTAAAGTGCCTGTTGCTACCGAATACTGGCGGCCCAGGGCCTGCCCATGGGATCGAATTAGGAATCATTATCAGTTCAACCAAGGCTTCAACTCGATGCGCCGTCAGGGCCGACGGGTGTCATCGAAATCACCTTTGCGGCACAGATTATCTTTCAGTCGTGAGACCCAGCCACTGGGTTCAAGTGTTCCGGTCTTTTCCGTCCGGCCATCAAAATGAAACAGGAACTGCCAGCGGTCCTTGACTGGGAATGTTCTTTTAGCGTTGAGATCACTGATCGGATCTCCGTAGACGTTGTCATAGGATTGCCAGCCAGGCTCTCCCTTGACGCTGCAGATCGCCGTGACTTCATACATCTGACCCTTGGCCCCATCGGCCTCTGTTGTGATCTTCACAACACCCTTGTGCAGGCCATTGGCGATGCCTGGGGTGAAGGCTCTGACGAGCTCCACCCGGCTTCCATCAACGCTTACCAGCAGGTCGCCCGGCTTGGCGTTCTGGACGGCCACCTCCTTGGAGGTGGAACCGCAACCGGCGGCCAGGGCCACGCCCAGACAGGCCAGCCATCCCGCCAGGTGCTTCCGGGCCCCCAGGCCCCCCACAGCGTCGGACAAGGTGATTGTTCGAGTGGCGGCCAACAACCTATGACGACGCCAGCAACTGCTCCCACAGGCCCCCGGCCCCGCTCGGCAGGGGCAGATCACGGCCCTCGCAACGGCGGATCGGCCGGTAGCCCAGGCTGTTGATCAGCAGGGCCCCCTCGCTGGCCACCAGGTCCGCGACGCCCAGGCGGCCCTCGCACGCCAACCCCAGAGCCAGGGCTCGGCTCCGCATCACCCCCGGCAGGCAGCCGCTGGCCAGGGGCGGTGTGATCCACCCATCCCCCCGCCGCACCAGGAGGTTGGCGCTGGTGCCGCAGGAGAGGTCGGCGCCGCCCCCCAGCAGCAGGGCGTCGACGGCGCCGGCGGCCCTGGCCTCGCGCACGGCCAGGATGGCGCCGGCGTAGGCGAAGGTCTTGCAGCGGCTGACCAGGCTGTCGGCGTTGCGCCGCTCCAGGCGGCTGACGATCACCGCCACCGGCGTGCTGGCGCACTTCCAAGGGCTCAGCTGCAACCAGAAGCGGTGCTGCCCCTGGGGTTCGCCCGGCCCCGGCAGGGCGAGGCCCCTCTGGCCGCCGCCACTCCCCCGGCTCCAGTTGAGCCGCAGGGCGGCATCGCCGCAAAGGCCGCTGCGGGCCACGGCCTCCGCCAGCAGCGGCCGCACCCGGTCGGCGCCGGGGGGAGCCGCCAGGCCCAGGCTGGCGGCCGAGGCCTGCCAGCGCCCCAGGTGCTCCGCAAGCAGCCGGGGGCACCCGGCCTGGATCAGCACCGTTTCAAACAGCCCGTCGGCCAGCAGCAGGCCCCGGTCGCTCAGGGGCAGGCAGAGGTGGTCCGGCTCGCCCCAGGTTCCACCGGGCAGCGGCTCATCGATCCAGGCGATGGCCGTGGGGCCTGGGCCGGCGCCGCTCATGCCAGGGCCTCCAGCAGCGGTTCGATCTTCCAGCCCATCTCCCGGGCCTCCCCCGCCGGGTCGGAGTCGGCGACGATGCCGCCGCCGGCGTGCAGGCGCAGGCGATGGCCCTTCTGCACCAGGGTGCGGATGAGGATGCTGCTGTCGAAGCCGCCATCGGCCCCGAGGTGGAACAGGGAGCCGCAGTAGGGCCCGCGCGGCACCGGCTCGAGCTGGTTGAGACGCCGGCAGGCACGCACCTTGGGGGCGCCGGTGATTGAGCCCCCGGGCCAGCAGGCCCGCAACAGGTCCACCAGGCCGCGGCCGACGGCGAGCTGGCCCATCACCACCGAGGTGAGGTGGTGCACATGGGCGTAGCTCTCCAGCCCCAGCAGCTGGGGCACATGCACCGACCCGGGCACGCAGACCCGGCCCAGGTCGTTGCGCAGCAGGTCGACGATCATCACGTTCTCGGCCCGGTCCTTGGGGTCGCAGATCAGGGCGGCGGCACTGGCGGCATCGGCGTCGGGGTCGCCGTGGCGCGGCCGGGTGCCCTTGATCGGCCGCGTCTCCACCCGCCCATCGGGGTGCAGGCGCAGGAAGCGCTCGGGGGAGGCCGAGATCACGGCCTCCTCGCCGGCGATCGCCAGGCCCGCGAAGGGGGCCGGCCCGTGCCGGACCAGGCGGCTGTAGAGCGTCAGCGGGTCGGCCCGCGCTGGCCGCAAGCTCTCGCAGCAGGCCGTGAGGTTGGCCTGAAACAGATCACCGGCGGCGATCCACTCCCGCAGGATCCGTACCTGCCCGGCGTAGTCCTCCGGGGAGGTGTGCCAGTGCCAGTCGCCCCGCGCGATCCCGGCCCCATCGGCCTGGCACACTCCAGTCGCAGTCACCGCCGCGACCGTGGCCGGAGCCCCCAGCAGGCGGGCCATGGCCGCCAACCGGGCGGGGTCGCGGCCCTCGAGCCAGAGCCGTCGCTCACCCCGATCGAAATGGATCAGGGGGTCATGGCGGGCCGCCCACAGGCTGGCCATGTCGGAGAGCTGCCAGTGGTCGGAAGGCTCCACCCAGGCCCCGGCCTCGTAACCGAGCCAGCCCAGCCACGGCCCCCCCTGGCGCTCCAGGTCCGCCAAGACGGCGAAGGGATCGCCGGCGCCTGGGGTTCCCGGCAGGCCCCGGCAGACCACCCGGGCCACCGGATCCACCCCGAGCACGCCGCGGCGGCCGAGGGCGCTGCCGTCGCCATCGAGCAGCACCAGCCCGTCCTGGCCGAAGCGCGCCGCCAGGACGGGGGCCAGCGCCCTGGGCTCCAGCCACCGGAGCGGCGCGATCTTCAACGGTCGGCTCCGGCGCGGATGGCGGCTCCGGCGCGGATGGCAGCGCTGGCCAGGTCGGTCCGGCCGGCAACGACCAGGGCGGCATCGCGGATGCGGCAGCTGTCGCAGCGGCCGCAGGGGAGGTCATCCCCGCTGTAGCAGCTCCAGGTGGCCGCGATCGGCACCCCCAGCCGCAGCGCTTCGCGCACGATGGTGGTCTTGTCCCAGGCCACCAGCGGCGCCCAGAGGCGGGCCCCATGGCCCTGGCGCCCCGCCTTGCTGGCCAGGTCGGCCAGGCTCTGGAAGGCGGCCAGGTAGTCGGGGCGGCAATCGGGATAGCCGGAGTAATCCACCGCATTGACCCCGAGCACCAGGCTGCCGGCACCACGGGCTTCGGCCAGGCTCAGTCCCAGGGCGATGAAGACCGTGTTGCGTCCGGGCACGTAGGTGGTGGGGATCACCCCGTCGCGCACCCCCTCATCGGGCACGGGGATGGCCGGATCGGTGAGGGCCGAACCACCCCAGGCCGCCAGGTTCACGGCGATCACGTGGTGCTCCTCGAGCGCCAGGGCGCCGGCCACCGTGGCGGCGGCGGCGAGCTCACGCCGGTGGCGCTGGCCGTAATCGAAGGAAAGGCCGATCACCCGGTGGCCCGCCTCGATCGCCAGGGCGGCGGCGGTGGCCGAATCCAGCCCGCCGGAGAGCAGGGCGAT
>JBBQIH010000285.1:0-3713 GCA_038324725.1 Cyanobacteriota bacterium
GAACCCTCGGCTGGGCTGTTGTTTCGATGTCATCGACGGGCCCTCCGGAAGCCCCGATGAGCGGCTGCGGCCCAACCAGCTGCTGGCCCTCGCGTTGACGGAGCCGCTACTCAGCCCAGCTCAGGCCGCCAGCGTGCTGGCGCTCTGCGGCCGGCGGCTGCTGACGCGCCACGGGCTGCGCACACTGGATCCGGCCGATCCCGACTACCGGGGCCACTACGGCGGCAACGCCCAGCGCCGGGATGGGGCCTACCACCAGGGCACGGTGTGGGCCTGGTGGCTGGGGCCCTTCGCCCGGGCCCATTTCCGCCTGTATGGCGATGCGGCGCAGGCGCTTTCGTTCCTGGAGCCCATGGCCGATCACCTGAACATGGCGGGGCTGGGCAGCCTCAGCGAGATCTTCGATGGCGACGCCCCCCATGCCCCGCGGGGCTGCATCGCCCAGGCCTGGTCGGTGGCCCAGGTGCTGGCGGCCTGGACGGCGATCAGTGGTGGAATCCCGAGGCCTCCGGGCCGCTGAGCGCGCCATGGTCGGGGTGGCTGGCGAAGAAATCGAGCGACTGGCGGATGTTCTCCAGCAGCAGATCGGCCAGGTCCCGGCTGACGCCATGGCGCACCAGGATGCGTTGCACGGTGATCTCCTCGCAGTGGGCCGGCAGGCTGTAGGCCGGCACCTGCCAGCCGCGCACCCGCAGGCGGTCGGCGAGGGCGTAGAGGTTGAAGTTGACGTCGCTTCCCCCCCGGATCTTCCAGCAGACGGCGGGGATGCCCGATTGATCATCAGCGCCGTAAATGATCTCGAACGGCCCCAGCTTGCCGATCTCCACAGCCAGTTACTGAGCCGTGGCGTAACAGGCGGCGTGCACCTTGCGGTAGCCCTCCCGGCCGAGGCGAAGAAAGTTGAAGTACTGGCAGACCACCTGGCCCCCAGGCCTGGAGAAGTTGAGGGTGAGGTCGCGCATGTTGCCGCCCAGATCATTCACCCAGAACACCATTTCCTCGGGCAGATCGGTGGTCTGCCGCCACAGCACCCAGCCCACCCCCAGGGGTGCCAGGCCGAACTTGTGGCCGGAGGCATTGATCGAGCGCACCCGCGGCAGGCGGAAATCCCACACCAGATCGGGGGCGCAGAAGGGAGCCAGGAATCCGCCGCTGGCGGCGTCCACGTGGATGGGGATGTCCAGGCCGGTGCGGGCCTCCAGGCCATCGAGGGCGGTAGCCAGCGCCTGCACCGGCTCGTACTGACCAGTGAAGGTGACCCCCAGAGTGGGCACCACGCCAATGGTGTTCTCGTCGCAGTACTGGAGGGCTGTGTCCGGCGACAGCAGCAGCCGATCCGCCTCCATCGGGATTTCAAGGTGCTCGATGTCCCAGTAGCGGCAGAACTTGTGCCAGCAGATCTGCACCGGCCCGGTCACCAGGTTGGGCCGGTCGAAGGGTTTCCCCTGCCCCTGGCGCCGAGCCTCCCAGCGGCGCTTCATCGCCAGACCCCCGAGCATGGCCGCCTCGCTGGAGCCTGTGGTGGAGCAGCCGATGGCCCCCTCGATCGAGGGGGCGTGCCACAGGTCGGCCACCATCCGGGCGCAGCGGGCTTCGATCTCCGCGGTCTGGGGATATTCGTCCTTGTCCTCGATGTTCTTGTCGATGCACAGATCCATCAGGGCGTGCACTTCGTCCTCGACCCAGGTCTGGCAGAAGGTGGCCAGGTTCTGGCGGGAATTGCCATCCAGCATCAGTTCGTCGCGAATCGCGGCGAACACGGCGCGGGGATTGTGCTCCTTCGGGGGGAAATGGGTCTTGGGCAGGGTGACCGAGAGATCGGACGACGAGTAGATGTCGTCCTCCAGCGAGTATCTGGCCGCCGTCTTTTCGTGGAGGGTCATCGATCGCGACGGCGCGCACTTGGCCGTTTGAGGCTAGGAGCCAGCACCTTCCGCGCCGCCTCAGCAGCGGCTGATGTCCTATCGCGGTAAAAGAGACCCAGCCGTACCAGCGCCTTGGCCGCTTTGAAGCGGTTGCAGTTGCTGGAGTCACCGGGCCTGCGAACGGTTCTGCGCAGCGGCGATTTCGACGAGTGGGACAGCCTCATTGCCGGCAGCCTCGGCCATCACCTCAGCCGGCTCCTGCCGGGTTCACCCCCCTTCGAGGCCCACATCCGTCGGGCGGCCGTGGGGTGCTCTGGCTGCCACTCCAGGGGCTGATACGGGAGTCGATCAACGGTGTCGAGCCAGTGGCGGAGCCGGGCATGGCCATGTTGTTTCGTCCCGGTGATGCCATGCGGGCTCTTACCAGCGAGGCCAGCACTGGCCTCTCGATCCTGGTCCCCGAGAGCTGCCTGCGTGATGGCGCACCGCACTCACCCCTGCTCGACCAGGGGCCTGTCGATCGCCGGCTGATCGCGGCAGGCCTGCAGCTGGCGTGGGCGGCCGCGTGGCAGCCCGAGGGGTCTGAGCACGCCGCCGCTGCCCTGGTGGAGGCGCTGCACCGGTGGAGCCATCCGCCCGATCCCCATCAGCACCGGGAACGCCTCACCGCCAGCCGCCGCCGCCAGACCGTGGCCGATGCCTGCGGCTGGATGGAGGCCCACCTCTCCTGCCGCTTCAGCCTGGAGGAGCTGAGCCGCGCCTTGGGCCTCTCGGCGCGGGCCCTGCAATGCGGCTTCCGGGAGCAGCTGGGTCGCACGCCGATGGCAGAGGCGAAGCGGCGGCGCCTGCGACGCCTGCGGCAACGCTTGCAAGAGGCTGACCACGATCACCGCAGCGTCGCCGAACTGATGCGGGCCACCGGACTGCTGGCCTGTGGCGTCACGGCGGCGGAGTACGGCCGCTGCTGGGGGGAATCACCGCGGCGAACGCGGCAGCGACGGACAATGGGCCACTGATGCGCGAGAGCGCCGTGGGTTCTTCCACCCCCATCGCCACCACGGCTGAGGCCTTCGCCCGCTTCGACGGGCTTGCTCCCGTGGAGATCCCCTTCCTGCTCGGTACCTGGGCGGGGGAGAGCGTCCCCACGGGCCACCCCCTCGACGGCGCCTTGGAAGCCTTCCACTGGCACGGCAAGCGCTTCGACAGTGCCGAGGCGGTGTACCCCCTGGTGTTCACGACCCTCGGCGGCGGCCTGGCCTGCCTCGAGCCGAAGGCGATGGGGCCAGGGCTGCGCCTGAGCGACCGTTTCCCCGTCCCGAAATCGGCGTTGGCCGGCCGCCTGTTCCAGCTGTTGATGCCCCTGTTCAGCACCGCCCGCTCCAGCGCCCGGCTGCGGATGACCAGTTACCGCGGTGTTGTGAGCGCGACCATGCTCTACGACCATCTCCCCATCAACGACGTCTTCCGCAAGCTGGACGACGACACCGTGCTGGGCGTGATGGACTTCAAAGGCATGGAGACACCGTTCTTTTTCCTGTTGCGCCGCGAAGGTCCGGATCCGTCACATTCCGTTACGATTCCATGAAAGAAGCCTTCATCGCGTGATGGCTCTCCCCGCAACGCTTTGCTCTTCGCTTGATCCCCATGCGCTGGACCGCCGTCGACATCCCTGACCAGTCCGGGCGGATCGCCCTGGTCACCGGTGCGAACAGTGGGCTGGGTCTGGAAACGGCCCGGGCCCTGGCCGCCAAGGGCGCCACCGTGCTGCTCGCCTGCCGCTCGCTGGCGAAGGCGGAGCAGGCCCGCGAGGAGCTGCTCACGGCGGCATCCTGCACCGGTGCCCTCGAC
>JBBQIH010000286.1:0-3706 GCA_038324725.1 Cyanobacteriota bacterium
GCCCCCCTGCCTGCCTGGGAGGAGCTGGTGGACGTGTTCAGCGGCCACTACTTCGGTGGCGATCCGGAGGGGGATCCCAGCCTCTGGCGCGGCTTCATCGGCAGCGAGCCCCTGCTGGTGGATGGGCCATTCTTCGCCGCCCTCAGCGATCGGGGGATCGCCTGGGGCTTCGTCAGCGGCGCCGAGCCCCCCTCCGCCCGCTTCGTGCTGGAGCAGCGGCTGGCCCTGGTGGCGCCGCCCCTGATCGCCATGGGCCAGGCCCCCGACAAGCCCGACCCCACCGGGCTGCTGGCCCTGGCGACCAGCCTGGCGGGGGGGGGGCCTGGGCGCTGGCGCCCCGCCCGTGGCCTACCTCGGCGACACGGTGGCCGATGTCGAGACGGTGCGCCGGGCCCGCACCCGGGTGCCCGGCCAGCGTTTCGAGGCCCTGGCGGTGGCGCCCCCCCATCTGCAAGGGCCCGGGCGGGAGGCCGACCGGCTGCGGTACGAGGCCCAGCTGCGCCAGGCAGGGGCCGACCGCGTTCTGGGCTCCACCTACCAGGTGCTGGAGCTGTTCAGCGCTCCATCGCCGCCGGCGCCTTGAGGGCGGCGGCGCTGAGCACCTCATGGCCGTGGTCGCTCACCGCCACGTCGTCCTCGATGCGGATGCCGATGCCCTTCCAGCGCTCCGCGATGGCGGGCTGGCCCTCGGGCACCGCCAGCCGGTCACTCACGTAAAGGCCGGGCTCCACGGTCAGCACCATGCCCGGCTCGAGGGCCACGTGGTGTTCGCCCAGCCGGTAGGCCCCCACGTCGTGGACATCGAGGCCGAGCCAGTGGCCGGTGCGGTGCATGTACAGGTGGCGGTAGGCCCCCTGCTCGATCAGGCCGTCCACCGCGCCGCTGAGCAGGCCCAGCTCCACCAGCCCCTCCACCAGCCGCCGCACAGCGGTGTCATGCACCCCTTCGGCGGTCTGGCCAGGGGCCACCGCCGCCACGGCCGCCGTCTGGGCGGCCAGCACCAGCTCGTAGAGGGCCCGCTGTTCGCCGCTGAAGCGTCCGTTGACGGGGAAGGTGCGGGTGATGTCGCCGTTGTAGTAGTCGTCGAGGCTGCAGCCGGCATCGATCAGCAGCAGGTCGCCGTCCCGCAGCACATCGGCGTTGGCGGTGTAGTGGAGGACGCAGGCGTTGTCGCCACCGGCCACGATCGAGCCGTAGGCAGGGCCGCGGGCCCCCTGCTCGAGAAAGTGCTGCTCGATCACGGCCTGCACCTGCCGCTCGCTGAGGCCAGGCCGCACCACCTGCCGGGCCAGTTCGTGGGCCTCGGCGGAGATGCGTGCGGCCCGCCGCAGGCGGGCCAGTTCCTCGGGTTCCTTGCGCAGCCGCAGCTCGTGCAGCAGCGGGCAGGGGGCGACCAGCCCCAGGGCCGCCTTGCCGCTGCGGGGGGCTCGATCCAGCTGGCGCCCCCAGGCGGCCAGCACCAGGGGCTCCACCTGGGGATGGCGGCCCACCCGGAAGGCGATCCCCTCGGCGCCGTCGAGATACTCCGGCAGCCGCTCGGCCAGTTCGCTGCGGGGGTGGGCCAGATCGGCGGCGAAGCTGGTGACGGCCCCCTCGCAGCCCCAGCGGAAGCCGTTCCATACCTCAGCCCCCGGATCCTTCGCCTCCACGAACAGCACGAAGGGGTTGTCGGGGCGGTGGGGCAGGAACAGGGCCACGGCACCGGGCTCATCGAAGCCGGTCAGATACCAGAAGTCGCTGTTCTGGCGGAAGCTGTGCTCCACGTCAGCGTGGTGGGTCACCAGCGCCGCGCCGGGGATCACCGCGGCCACACCGCCCAGCTGCTGCAGGAACCGCTGGCGCCGGCGGGCCAGCAGGGCGGCGTCGATCGGGGGGGTCGGCGGCATCGCGGCGAAGGGATGTACAGCGAGAAGATGGCACAGCCGATTAAATACACGTGATCCCCCCGAACCTGCGCGTGCCGTTCTTCTCTGTTTCGATCAGCCGCGGATGAACGATCTCCTGCTTCTGGTTCTGGCGGTGGTCGTGATGTTGATGGGGTCCTTCCTGTGCTCGGGGGTCGAGGCGGCCCTGCTCACGGTCAACCCAGTGAAGGTGCATGAACTGGCGAACCGCCCCCGGCCGGTGCCAGGGGCCCGGCGGCTGGAAGCCCTGCGCCAGCGACTCGGCCGCACCCTGGCGGTGCTGGTGATCGCTAACAACATGTTCAACATCTTCGGCAGCCTGATGGTGGGCGGGTTCGCCAGCGTTGTCTTCGGCCGCTACGGCGTCAGCGGCCCGGCCCTGCCCCTGTTCTCGGTGGCCCTCACCGTGCTGGTGATTCTGCTGGGGGAAATCCTGCCCAAGGCGATCGGCAGCAAGCTGGCCCTGCCCGTGTCCCTGGCCGTCGCCCCGGGGCTGGGGTTGTTCACCACCTTGATGCTGCCCCTGGTGCTGCTGCTGGAGCGGATCCTGCCGGCGATCACGGCCGAGAACGAAATCAGCACCGACGAGAACGAGATCCGCCTGCTGGCCCGCCTCGGCTCCCAGCAGGGTCAGATCGAGGCCGATGAGGCCGCCATGATCGCCAAGGTGTTCCAGCTCAACGACCTCACGGCCAGGGACCTGATGCTGCCGAGGGTTTCGGCTCCCACCCTGGCGGGCCACCAGAGCCTCGACGAGCAGCGCGCCACCCTGCTGCGCCACACCACCGCCTGGTGGGTGGTGCTGGGGGAGGAAGTGGACGAGGTGCTGGGCGTGGCCAGCCGCGAGCAACTGCTCACGGCCCTGGTGGAATGCCGTGGCGCCAGCCAGGCCGCCGATCTCTGCGAACCGGTGGAGTTCGTGCCGGAGATGATCCGGGCCGACCGGCTGCTCACCAGCTTCCGTCGCAATGGCTCCGGGGTGCGGGTGGTGGTGGATGAGTTCGGTGGCTTCGTCGGGGTGATCGGCCCCGAGGCGGTGCTGGCGGTACTGGCCGGCTGGTGGCGCCGGCCGGCCTCCGCCGCCGAGAGTCACCCATGACCATGGCGGCCCCGGCCCCGCTGGTTGCCCCCGCCGCCGCCGAGCGCTGCCGTCAGCTGCTGGCCCGCTGGCGATCGGGGCTGGTGCTCAGCGGCCGGGAGCAGGCGGCCCTGGCGCCGGAACTGGCCAGCCTCGATCGCCAGCTGGAACGCCTGCGCCTGCGCCGGCCGCGGGTGGCGGTGTTCGGCCGTGTGGGGGTGGGCAAATCGAGCCTGCTCAATGCCCTGCTCGGGGAGGAGCACTTCGCCACCGATGTGGCCCACGGCTGCACCCGCCGCCAGCAGCAGCAGGCCTGGGGCCAGCCGCTCGCCGGTCTGGAGGGGGTCGACCTGGTGGACACCCCCGGCATCGACGAGATCGCCGCCGCCGCCCGCTCCCGCCTGGCGGCCCGGGTGGCGGTGGGGGCCGACCTGGTGCTGCTGGTGATCGACAGCGACCTCACCGTGATGGAGGCCGAGGCCCTGGACGATCTGCTGGCCACCGGCAAGCCGCTGCTGCTGGTGCTCAACCGAAGCGACTGCTGGCCGGAGGCCGAGCGCGACGCCCTGCTCGCCAGCATTGGCCGGCGCCTTCCGGCGGGGGCCCGCAACCTGCGGCCTCTGGCCGTGGCGGCCGCCCCGCGCGTGGCACGCCTGCGCGCCGACGGCCGGGTGCGCAGCGAGCCGGCCCCTCCCAGGGTGGAGCCCCTGCGCCGGGAGCTCAT
>JBBQIH010000287.1:0-3699 GCA_038324725.1 Cyanobacteriota bacterium
GGCTCAGGCTTCAGCACCCGATCCGCCACCCATCCGCTCAGCCAGGCGCCGGCGGGCGCGGTGGTCACGATGCTGAGCACCGCCACCGCCAGGATCACCTCGCCCGGTCCGGTGGGCAGGCCGGCCGCCTGCATCGTCATCAGGGGCATGGCGCCGATCGCCGCCTGCACCGTGGCCTTGGGGGTGTAAGCCACCACCACGAACAGGCGCTCGCCGGCGCTGAGGGGGCTGCCGTGCAGGCAGGCCAGGGTGCCGATCGAGCGGGCCAGCAGCCCCAGGGCCAGCACCGCCAGACCGGCCAGGCCGCTGCGCCAGGCCACCGCCAGGTTGAGCTGGGCCCCCACCAGCACGAACAGCACCAGTTCGGCGAACACCCAGATCGAAGCCAGCTTGGCGGCGATCGGGTGGGCCAGATCCTCGCGCCATTCCAGGATCACCACCCCCAGGGCGATGGCCGCCACCAGGCCGGTGAAGGGCACGAGGCCGTTGAGGCGTTCCTGCAGGCGCAGCAGCAGCAGCGCCAGGGCCAGCACGATCAGCACCTGGCGGTTGGCGTTGGGGCGGAAGCGATCGATCCAGCGGATCAGCCCCCAGCCCAGCAGCGCCCCGGCCGCCGCCCCCAGGGCCAATCCCAGCGGCAACCCCAGCACCCGGCCCGGCAGGTCGCTCTGCTGCTCCACCAACAGCCCCAGCAGCAGGCCATTGACCACGATCACAGCGATGTCATCGAGGGAGGCGGCGGCCATCAGCATCGATGGAATCGCCTTGGCGGTGCCGCGCCGCTCCTCGATCAAGCGCAGCATCAGCGGCACCACCACCGCCGGCGAGACGGCCGCCACCACCGACCCGAGCAGCGCCGCCTCCAGCCAGCTCAGAGCCAGCAGCGGCTGGGCGACGGCCGTGATCATCAAGCCCTCGCAGCTGGCGGGGATCCAGGCCAGCAGCAGCACCCTCCCGCCCACTTGCCGCAGGGTGGCCAGGTTCAGCGCAAAGCCCACCCGCAACAGAATCACGATCAGGGCCATCTGACGCAGATCGCCGCTGAGAGCCAGCAGGCGCGGGTCAATCGCCCCCAACCCCGAGCTCCCCAGGGCCACGCCCACCAGCAGCATGCCGATCAGGCCGGGCACCCCGAGCCTGCGGAACAGGCCATCGGCCAGCAATCCGAGGATGACCAGCTCGGCGAATCCCAGCCAGCCCATCACGGTCGCCGTTGTGCTGGCGGCAGTCTGGCCCTGCTCAGGCCGCCAGGGCCTTCTCGATCGCGGCCACCAGTTCCGCCCCGTCGGGCTCGACGGCGCTCTTGTAGCGGGCCAGCACGGTGCCGTCCTTGCCGATCAGGAACTTCTCGAAGTTCCAGGCCACGTCGCCGGCGGGTTCGGCCTGGGTGAGGGTGTCGTAGGGCGCCGTCTTGGAGCCGGTGGCATGCACCTTGTCGAACAGGGGAAAGTCGGCCCCGTAGGTGGTGGAGCAAAACTGCTGGATCTCTTCCAGCGTTCCCGGCTCCTGGGCGCCGAAGTCGTTGCAGGGGAAGCCAAGCACTGTGAAGCCCTGGGGCCCGTAGGTCTCCTGCAGTTTCTGCAGACCGGTGTACTGGCGGGTGAAGCCGCAGCGGCTGGCCACATTGACCGCCAGCAGCACCGTCCCGGCCCACTCGCCGAGCCGGCGCTCGTCGCCGCTGGCGGTGCGTACCACCACGTCGCTCACGTTCAGGGCCATGGGTACCAGGCAAGGAGGATTCGCGTCGGACCTTAGCGGCTCTGCCCATACACTCGTACTCACCGGCCTATGAGGAGCGATGGCTGAGGCCTCCGCCGTCGCCGAGGTGGTGGCCCGCCAGCTGGAGGGTTTTCTGCAGGCGGGCAACTACGACGGCGCCAAACTGCTGCTGCAACCCGTGCAGCCGGTGGATTCCGCGGAGGCGATCGGAACCTTGCCGCGCACGCTGCAGGCGCTCGCCTTCCGGTTGCTGCCCAAGAACGAGGCCATTGAGGTCTACGAGTACCTCGATGGCTCGGTGCAGCAGAGCTTGCTGGAGCGGCTGCGCTCCGGTGAGGTGCTGGAGCTGGTGGAGGAGATGTCCCCGGACGACCGGGTGCGCCTCTTCGACGAATTGCCGGCCAAGGTCGTGAGGCGGCTGCTGGCGGAGCTCAGCCCGGCGGAGCGGCGGGTCACCGCCCAGATGCTGGGCTACGAGGCCGAAACAGCAGGCCGTCTGATGACGACCGAATTCATCGACCTCAAGGAATTCCACAGCGCCCAGCAGGCCCTCGACATCGTCCGCCGCCGCGCCCGGGACACGGAGACGATTTACAGCCTTTATGTGACCGACGCCTCGCGCCACCTCAGCGGCATGCTTTCGCTGCGGGATCTGGTGACGGCGGATCCGGAGGACCGGCTGGGCGATGTGATGACGCGGGAGGTGATGAGCGTTGCCACCGACACCGATCAGGAGGAGGTGGCCCGGGTGATCCAGCGCTACGACTTCCTGGCGGTGCCGGTGGTGGACCGGGAACAGCGGCTGGTGGGCATCGTCACCGTGGACGACGTCATCGACGTCATCCAGCAGGAGGCCACCCGCGATCTCTACGCCGCTGGCGCCGTTCAGGCCGGCGACGAGGACGACTACTTCCGCAGCAACCTGTTCACCGTGGCCCGTCGCCGGGTGGTGTGGCTGCTGGTGCTGCTGGTGGCGAACACCGGCACCTCGGCCGTGATCGCCTCCGAACAGCTGGTGTTGAAGCAGGTGGTGCTGCTGGCGGCCTTCATTCCGCTGCTGATCGGCACCGGCGGCAACGTGGGGGCCCAGAGCTCCACCGTGGTCATCCGGGGCCTGAGCACCCAGCGGCTCCAGTCCCTGGGGCCTTGGCGCACCATCGGCCGGGAGCTGGTCGCCGGAGCGCTGCTGGGCGGCTTGCTGGCGGTGGTGGTCGTGCCCTGGGCCTGGACGATGGGGGGCAGCGTGCTGGTGGCGACCTCCGCCGGCATCAGCCTGGTGGCGATCACCACCCTGGCCGCCACCGCCGGCGCGGCCCTGCCCCTGCTGTTCGCCCGCCTCGGCCTCGATCCGGCCCTGATGTCGGCCCCGTTCATCACCACGGCCACTGACGTGGCGGGCGTTTTCATCTACCTCAAAACGGCCCAGCTACTGCTGCCGCGGCTGGGCACCGGCTGACCCAGGGGATCGGTGGTTTCTGAGAGGAGTTCACACTTCTTTATGTTACGCTTTACAGACAGTTATGGATCAGTTCCATGGTCGTCGCCCTCGCCGTTGCTCAACCGTCGACTCCCGCTGCTGTCCAGTCCGAGGTTCGTCCCTCCCCGGCCCGTTCCATGCCGCCTGTGGATGGAGATCTGGTCCGCTCCTACCTGCGGGACATTGGCCGGGTGCCACTGCTGAGCCATGAGCAGGAGATCACCCTGGGCCGGCAGGTGCAGGAGCTGATGGCCCTGGAGGACATGCGCCAGGAGCTGAAGATGCGCTCCGGTGGCACCGATCCGAGCCAGCAGGAACTGGCGGTGGCGGTGGGCCTGCGCCCCGAAGTGCTGCGCAAGCGTCTGCATGCCGGCCGCCGCGCCAAGGAGCGGATGGTGGCCGCCAACCTGCGCCTGGTGGTGAGCGTCGCCAAGAAGTACACCAAGCGGAACATGGAGCTGCTGGATCTGATCCAGGAGGGCACGATCGGCCTGGTGCGGGGC
>JBBQIH010000288.1:0-3685 GCA_038324725.1 Cyanobacteriota bacterium
ACCAGCAGTCCATGGCCATGGCTGTCAACCAGCCTGGCCAGGGCGGCTGAAGCCGTCATCGCCGCCGGCAGCACCAGGGGCGCCTCCGGATCGAAGGCTTCCTCCACGCCGATCGCAGCCAGCTGGCCGCGGCGCCGCTCCTCAAGGGGATCGGGGCCCATCAGGCCGGGATCGTGGATGCCCTGCCAGCGCTCCACAAGGGCGGCGCTGAGGCCGGCCGCCGCCATCAGCGGCAGCACGATGCGGATGTCGCGGGTGAGCTCGAACAACAACAGCAACGCCGTGAGCGGCGCCCTGGCGCTGCCCGCCAGCACCGCCGCCATGCCGACCATGGCGTAGGCCGGAGGTTCGGCCACCGGCAGGTTGAGGCCGCCGCTGCCCAGGACCTGGCCATAGCAGCTGCCCAGCACAGCACCCAGAAACAGGGAAGGCGCGAAGCCTCCGCCCACAAAGCCGGTGGCGTTGCTCACGGTGGTGGCCACCAGCTTGACGCCGATCAGGGCCACCAGGGTGAGCAGGGGGATGCCGCCGTCCCGGCCCAGCAGCGCTTCGATCGTGTCGTAGCCGACGCCCAGCACCTGGGGAAACACCAGGGCCATGGCCCCAAGCGCCGCTCCCCCCAGAGCTGTGGGCATCCCTGGCGGCAGCCGCCGCACCACGGACTGGACCCGCTCGCCCCGGCCCGCCGCCAGCAGCCGGATCAGCAGCCACGACATCAGGCTGGCCAGCAAGCCCAGCCCCAGATACAGGGGCAGCTCCAGGGGCGAGCGCACCTCATAAGCGGGCAGGCGCAGGATCGGCGTATCACCAAGACACAGCTGGGTGACCAGCGCTGAGGCCACCGCCGCCACCAGCACCGCCCGCAGGCTCGGCCTTCCAGGGATGGCGCTGTAACTGCCCTCGAAAGCGAAGAACACGCCGGCGATCGGCGCCTTGAAACCGGCCGCCAGGCCCGCGGCCACCCCGGCCCCCACCAACGCTTTCTGGGCCTGGGGGGAGAGACGGGCCTTGAGGGCCACCCACAGGCCGATGTTGCCGCCACCCTCCACGCTCGGACCCTCCGGCCCCAGCGACGCGCCGCTGCCGAGGCTCAAGGAGGCCGCCACCAGCCGCAGCCAGGGCAGGCGCGGCTCGCCCCCCTGGCGACCATCGGCGATCGCCATCAGGCTCGACAGTCCCGGACCGATGCTGCCGGCCACATGGCGTAGCAGGCCCACTGCCAGACCGCCCAGGGTCGGCACCACCACCACCGGCCAGAGAGCCAGCCAGTCGGGCGGGGTGGGCAGGCTGATGGGCGCGGGTTCGGGCGGTGGCAGCGGTGCCGTCGCCAGCAGGCCGATGCCATCGAGACCGAGCTGGAGCAGGGCCCGCAGGGGGGTGCCACTGTCGGGCGCCAGCGGTGGCAGGTCGATCGGCGGCAGGTCAGCGGGGGAGGCCGGCGAGGAACGCCCGATCACCAGCAGGCCCTCCACGAATGGGCCGAACAGAAAATTGTTGATGAAGCCCAGCAGTTCGTGGAACGCCACAACCGCCAGGCCGGTCAGGGTGCCGATCAGGGCCGCCCAGGCCAGCAGGTTCCATTGGAAAGGGAGGCCGCGATCGGCCTCCGGCCCTGGGGCCCGGTGACCGTTGGCCTCAGCTTCCGGGGCGGACGGTGGCAAAGATTTCCTCCAGGATCTCTCCGGCCCCCTGGGCACGCAGGCTTCCCGCCAGCGCCAGGCCGATCGCCTCGGGGTCGCTGGCCGGACCACGACAGCTGTCGCGCAGCAGCTGCTGGCCGTCGATGCTGGCCACCATGCCGGTCAGCACCAGCTGGTCGTTCTCGAAATGGGTGTTGACGCCGATGGGCACCTGACAACCCCCTTCCAGGCTGCGCAGGAAGGAGCGCTCGGCCAGGCAGCGCCGGGCCGTCGGCAGGTGCTCCAGCACGCCGATGGTGTCGAGCACGGCCTGGTCACCGGCGCGGCACTCGATGCCCAGGGCCCCCTGGCCCACGGCATGGAGCGAAATCGACGGATCGATCAGCTCGTGGATGCGCTCACCCAGGCCCAGCCGGCTGAGCCCGGCGGCCGCCAGGATCAGGCAGTCGTAGACGCCGGCGTCGAGCTTCTCCAGGCGGGTGATCACGTTGCCCCGCACGTCCTTGAACACCAGGTGGGGGTAGTGGTGACGCAGCTGGGCCAGGCGCCGCAGGGAGCTGGTTCCCACCACGCTGCCCTCGGGCAGGGTGGCGAGGCTGAGCTCCTTGTGTCGTTCATGCACCACCAGGGCATCGGCGGGATCCTCCCGCTCGGTGATGCAGCCCAGGATCAGCCCCTCCGGCAGGTTGGTGGGCAGATCCTTGAGGCTGTGCACGGCGATGTCGGCCCGGTCGACCAGCATCTGGGCCTCCAGTTCCTTGGTGAACAGGCCCTTGTCGCCGATCTTGGCCAGGGCCACATCGAGAATCTTGTCCCCCTGGGTGGCCATCGCCTCGATCGCGATCGTCAGCTCGGGGTGGGCCCGGGTGAGTTCGTCCCGCACCCAATGGGTCTGGACCATGGCCAGCTGGCTGCGGCGGGAGGCGATGCGCAGGGTGGAGCTGGCCATTGGACGCTTCGGGCGGCAGCGACGGCTGCCAGGCAACAGCCGATCAGCCTAGGGACCGGCCTGACCCTGCTTCCAGCCAGCGGGCGGAACGTGATCAGCTGATGGGATCAGGCGAACAGATCCAGCGGCAGGGGACCCCAGGTGTCCTCGGCGGCCGGATCGGAGCCCTCCTGCCCGGTGATCAGAATCCCCTCGCCGAGGCCCTCCTCCAAGCGAACATGGAAGAGTCCCGTGCGCTGGTTGCCCTTCAGGAACACCCCACCAGTCACGCCACTGGGCTCCCCCTCACCGGCGTCGCCTGGCTGGAGGGTCGGCCAGGCGAGGGCCGCTTCGATCTCACGCAGGGCCGCCACCGCCGCCGCCGACGACGGCGCCATGATGCCGACCGTGAACCAGCCACAGGCCCCGAGCAGGGGGATCAGCTCCTCACGCAGCAGGCGGGCCTGATCCCCGTCGAGATGAGGGGCTGATCGGAGTCCCCTCAGAGCGGCCAGGCCGGAGGTGGGCAGGTCGGTCGTCAAGGGATCGCAGCGATAATTCCCTGCCACTCTGAAGGTCCGCGGCGACTGGCTCCCGCCAGAAGGCCAGACACACCGTCAGCCAGGCCAGCCCGAGGGCGGCTCCCGCCAGCAGATCCGTGGGCCAGTGGGCGCGCACGTAAAGGGTGCTGAGCCAGACCAGGCCCACCAGCAGACAGGCGGCGACCGTGAGCAGACGCCGCACGCGGGGATGGTGGGACCCCAGGATCACCACCATGGCGAAGTAGAAGGCCACGGCCCCGGCGGCATGGCCGCTGGGAAAGCTGTGGCCATCGAGCGGCAGCAGGCTGCCGGGGGGGCGCGGGCGGCTGAACAGGGGCTTGAACACCAGATCCACCAGGACCAGGATGCCGCCGGTGGCCATCACCAGCAGGCGCAGATCCTTCCACCAGTGCCGCAGCACCAGATGGATCAGCGCCATCGCCACCAGGACGGCGGTGAAGCCGACACCGGTGGCCCTGTACACCTGGGTCAGACCATCCCCCAACCAGACGGGCAGGTGATTGCCGAGCCAGACCAGGACGGCGGCATCCAGCAACGCCAGGGGCCGGCCCGGG
>JBBQIH010000289.1:0-3682 GCA_038324725.1 Cyanobacteriota bacterium
GGAGCCGTCCTGGGCGATGTGGTGCAGCGCCCGGGCCACCACCATCTCGGAGTAGAGCAGGCAGTGCCGACTGACCTGCCGCATCAGCACCCGGAAGTGCCGATCGGTGCAGTCCAGCATGGGCGCCACACTGAAGCGGTAGTTGTGCTCCATCGCTCCATGCTGCCCAGCCGTGCCTCCGTGGTGGTGGTGGGAGGTGGTCCGGCGGGCTTCATGGCCGCCATCGCGGCCGCCGAAGCCGCTGGCGGCAGCTTCCCCGGGGGGGTGCTGCTGCTGGAGTCCACCCCTGAACCGCTGCACAAGGTGTTGATCAGCGGCGGCGGCCGTTGCAATGTCACCCATGCCTGCTGGGATCCGCGCGTCCTGGTGGATCATTACCCCCGTGGCGGTAAGGCCCTGCGGGGGCCCTTCTCGCGCTTCGCCACCGCCGACACGGTGGCCTGGTTCCAGGCCCATGGCCTCCAGCTGGTGGAGGAGGCCGACGGCCGCCTGTTTCCCCGCTCCAATCGCTCCTCCTCGGTGGTCGACACCCTGCGCCAGGCGGCGATCG
This sequence comes from Cyanobacteriota bacterium, assembly GCA_038324725.1. Lineage (GTDB taxonomy): Bacteria > Cyanobacteriota > Cyanobacteriia > PCC-6307 > Cyanobiaceae > Cyanobium. Next base: position 551 of record JBBQIH010000289.1, read on the forward strand.
CCGCCGGGGTGGTGCTGCACACAACCCAGGCGGGCCAGACGGCCCAGGCCCTCCCCGGCGGGGGGTTCCGGCTGCGGTTGCGCTCGGGGGCCGAGGTGGTGGCCGAGCACCTGGTGCTGGCCACGGGCAGCCACCCCAGCGGCCACCGCATCGCCGCCTCCCTGGGCCATGGTCTGGTGGCGCCTGTGCCCTCCCTGTTCACCCTCACCCTGGCCGACCACCCCCTGGTGGATCTGGCCGGGGTGGCCATGGATCCGGTGCAGCTGGAGCTTCTGCTGACGCCTTTGCCGGGAACCGCCACCAACGCCACCAAGCCCCTGCGGCAGCGGGGGCCGGTGCTGATCACCCACTGGGGCCTCAGCGGCCCGGCCACCCTGCGGCTCACGGCCTTCGCTGCCCGCGTGCTGCGGGAGCGCCGCTACCGCGCCGAGCTCCGGGTCGATTGGACCGGTGGCCGCAAGCCGGCCGACCTGGAGGGGTGGTTCGCCGCCGCCCGTCGCGACCAGGCCCGCCGTCAGCTCGGCAACTGGCGCCCCTGGCCCGACCTCAGCCGCCGCCTCTGGCTGCATCTGCTGGCCCAGGGCGGCGTGGACCCCACGTTGCGCTGGGCCGATCTCCCCCGCCGCAGTGAGCAGGCCCTGATCAGCGCCCTGCGGGACAGCCGCTACCGCATCTCAGGCCGGGGGCCCTTCGGCGAGGAGTTTGTGACCGCCGGTGGCATCCCCCTGGCGGAAGTCAACCTGGCCTCGATGCAAAGCCGCCTCCAGCCCGGGCTGTTCCTGGTGGGGGAGCTGCTGGATGTGGACGGGGTCACCGGCGGCTTCAACTTCCAGCACTGCTGGAGTTCGGGGTGGCTGGCGGGACAGGCGCTGGCGGCTCAGCGCACGTGCTCGTAGATGGAGAACATCGGCAGGTACATCGCCAGCAGCACTGATCCCACGATGATGCCCACCAGCACGATCATGGCCGGCTCCAGCATGGAGGTCATGGCCTTCACCATGGTGCTCACCTCGTCTTCGTAAAAGTCGGCCACTTTGGAGAGCATGGCATCCATCTCTCCGGTTTCCTCGCCGATGGCGAGCATGTTCACGCACATTTCCGGAAACACGTTCTTCATCCGCAGGGCGGCACTGAGCGGCATGCCTTCGCTCACCTCGTTCTTGCAGGAGATGATGGCATCGGAAATCACGGAGTTGGTGGCTGTTTCCCTCACGATCTCAAGGGAAAGAAGGATCGGCACACCTGCTTTGGACAGGGAACTCAGGGTGCGGCAGAACTGGGCACTGGCCGATTTTACGAGCAGCTCTCCGAACAGGGGCAGCTTCAGCAGCAGGCCGTCGATCTGACGGCGGCCGATCGGGGTGTTGTAGGTGGCGACCACCCAGAAGGCAAAGCCCACCAAGGCTCCGACCAGGATCAGGGCCTTCCAGGAGCGCAGGAAATTACTCAGATTGAGCATCATCTGGGTGAACAGGGGCAGTTCCGCCCCCAGCTGGTCGAAGACGCTCGAAAAGGTCGGGATCAGAAAGATGGTCATGCCCAGGAAGACCGCGATCGCGATCACCAGCACGGTGACCGGGTAGCTCATGGCCCCCTTGATCTGGTTCTGGAGCTTGGCGTTGTCCTCCAGCAGCTTGGCCAGGCGCTTGAGGGTGTCGTCAAGGACCCCGCCGGCTTCCCCCGCCTCCACCAGGGCGATGCTGAGGTTGTCGAACACCTTCGGCCAGCGGCGCATGGAGTTACCCAGGCTGTCGCCCTGGTTCACGTCCTGGGTCATGCCCGCCAGGGCCAGGCGCATCTTGGTGGACTTCTGCTGCATCCGCATCAGGTCGAGGCTGCGCAGGATGGGCACGCCCGCGTCAACCAGGGCGGAGAGCTTGTTGGCGAACAGGGCCTTGTCCCGGATCGTCACCGGGCCCTCCAGCAGGTCGGCCAGACCACTGAAGGAGGAGTTCGCTTTCTTGACGCCCCCCTGGGGGATCTTCGGTGCCTCCTTGCGCACCAGGGTGTTCGGCAGGATGCCGCGGCGGCGCAGTTCCCTCCGGGCCACTGAAGGGTTGTCCGCCGTCAGTGTCATCTCCCGGCGCTGGCCGGACCTGGTGGTGTAGGTAACAACGAAGGCGGTCATGGCGGCGCTCGGGTGAAACGGGGATTGGCGTCCGGGGGAAGGGGATCAGAGAACCATCAGCGGTCGAGAAGCCTCACCAGTTCATCGGGTTTGGTGGTTTTCATCAGGGCCTCGTCGCGGCTGACCTTGCCGTCCTCCACCAGATTGGCGAGGGAGCGTTCGAGGGTCTGCATGCCCTGGCTGGCGCCGGTCTGGATCTGGGAATAGAGCTGGGAACTCTTTCCTTCCCGGATCAGGTTGGCGATAGCGGGGGTGTTGATCATGATCTCCTGCGCCATCACCCGGCCGAAGGCCCCGTTGGAGGTGGGCTCGGCGCTCTTGCAGAGGGTCTGGGAGAACACGGCCAGCAGACTGCCGCTGAGCTGCACTCTGATCTGGGTCTGCTGCTCGGCTGGGAACACATCCACCATCCTGTCCACGGTCTGGGAGGCGGAACTGGTGTGCAGGGTGGCGAAGACGAGGTGGCCGGTTTCGGCGGCGGTGACCGCCAGCTGGATCGTCTCAAGGTCGCGCAGTTCTCCCACCAGAATCACATCGGGGTCTTCACGCAGGGCCGCCCGCAGGGCATTGGAGAAACTGCGGGTGTCCTCGTTGAGTTCCCTCTGGTGAATGATCGACTTGTTGTTTCTGTAGGTGAATTCGATCGGATCCTCGATGGTGAGGATGTGCTCCGAACGGGTGGCGTTGATGTGCTCGATCAATGCGGCCAGGGTGGTGGTCTTGCCGGAACCGGTGGGACCGGTGACCAGAACGAGGCCCTTGGGTTTGGTGCTGATCTCCTCGACGATGGGCGGTAGACCGAGTTTCTCCAGGCTGGGGATGGAGCTGCCAAGCGCCCGCAGGCAGGCTGCGTAGGTGCCCCTCTGGCGGTAGACATTGATGCGGAAGCGGGCGACGCCCTTGAGGCCGTAGGAGCAGTCCAGTTCCCAGTTCTGTTCGAGATTCTTGCGCTGGGCGTTGTTGAGCAGGGAGAAGATCAGCCGGTTGCAGCTTTCCTCGCTGAG
>JBBQIH010000290.1:0-3632 GCA_038324725.1 Cyanobacteriota bacterium
CTATCCCAGGACGCAGGGAAGCTGTGCATCAGCGTGCAGGACCAGGGCATCGGCATTTCCCCGGAGGACATCCCCAAGGTGTTCGATCGCTTCCACCGCGGTCGCAATGCCATCGAGCACGAGCGGGGCTCGGGCCTCGGCCTGTCGGTGGTGAAGCTGCTGGTGGAGGCGATGGGGGGCTCCATCGACGTCGAAAGCGAAATCGCTGTCGGCAGCCGCTTTCACATCCACCTGCCGGCGGCCTAGTAACGCTCCGGCCGGGGCGCCTGCCAGTCGGAAGTGAAGCCGTTCCGCCGCAGCTGCGCGACCGAGGCCTCGAGGCGGCCGCGGTCGAGGCGCCAGAGCCGGTACACCCCGGCACGGTCGATCTCGGTGGCGCCCAGGTGGCGCCAGAAGGGAGCGCGAGCGGTGGTCTGGTCGATGACCACCAGCACGGTGGGCTGGGCGTCCGGGGTGCTGGGCTGCTGGCCCGCCCGGCGCTCCAGGCGCAGCCGCTCCGCCAGGTTGATGGGACCCTCCACGCCGATGCCCTCGTAGATCACCACCCGCCGTCCGTAGTAGTGCAGCGAGGGCTTGAGGACGCCCACCATCGCCACGGACTCCCCGGGACGGCCCTCGCGGTGCAGCGCCGCCGCCATCTGGCGCACGGGCCCCCCCCGCAGGCGATCACCCACGCTCCACAACGGAATCAGGGCGGTGGGGACGAACAGCACCAGCGGCAGCTGCAGGGCCAGCAAGCGCAGGGGGGGGCAACGGCGGCGGAAGATCCAGCCCAGCAGGCCCGCCAGCAACCAGAAGGCGGCTACCAAGGGGATGAACGGGCTGCCGTCGAGCGTCGCCGCCAGGGTGGGCATTTCCGGATCGTTGATCAGGGGCAGCCACAGGGGAGCCAGCAGGAACGCCACTCCCAGGCCCGTCACCAGCAACAGGCTCAGGCCCCAGGCCCAGCGCTCCCAGGGCCGGCCACCACCGCCGCCGCTGCCGCCAGCCCAGGCCGTCTGGGCCGCCAGGGCGATCAGCAGGGCGGCGGCGGGCGTGGCAGGCAGCCAATAGCTCGGCAGCTTGGTGGCGGCGGCGGTGAAGAACAGCAGCACCGCCAGAAGCCAGCAGGCGGCAAAGCGGGCCAGGGAGGCGGCGGGCGGCTGCGGCCGCGTGGGGCACCAGGACAGGCGCAGCGGGCCGATGGCCCGGGCCAGGCCCAGCAACAGCAACGGGGTCACCGGCAGGCTGGCCACCACCATCACCGGCAGAAAGAACCACCACGGCTGCAGGTGGCGGTTGACCACCTCGGTGAAGCGCTGCAGGTTGTGATAACCGAAGAAGCTGTCCCAGAAGGGACGGCCTTCGCTGTGGAGCGCCAGGAGATACCAGGGCAGGGCCACCAGGGCGGTGAGCACCAGGCCCCGCAGGGGCCGCAGCCGGCGCCAGAGCCCACCGACGTCGGCCTGGAGCCAGCCGAACAGCAGCAGGGTGATCCCCAGCAACACCACCGCCACCGGCCCCTTGGCCAGCACAGACAGCCCCAGCACGGGCCACGGCAGCCACCAGCGCCGCGCCGGGTCGGCATAGACCTTCCAGCAAAGCAGCAGGGAAAGAGCCACGAGGCCGCTGAACAGGGAATCACTCACGGCCGTGCGGCCCCAGGCCAGCATCAGGGGCGAGAGGCCGAAGGCCAGGGCAGCGGTGAGGGCCGTCAGCCCTGGGCGCAGGGCCGCGGGCCCTGGCCCCTGGGCGGAGAACGGGGGCTGGGGCCAGCGCAGCAGAGTGTCGGCCAGGGCCAGCATCACCCCGATGGCGGCCAGGGCGGAGGGGAACCGGGCGGCCCAGGTGCCCAGCGGATTCCACTGCTCCTGGCCGGGCAGGGCGTAGACGAGCCCCATCAGCCAGTAGACCAGCGGCGGCTTGTCGTAGCGAGGCAGCCCGTTGACACGGGGGATCAGCCAGTCGCCCGTTTCCGCCATGGCCCGCGCCGATGCCGCGAACAGCGGCGGCGTTTCATCCACCAGACCCGTGCTGCCCAGCTGCCAGGCATAAAGGGCCAGGCCCAGCAGCAAGGTGATCAGCAGCAAGCGGCGGCGCTGGGGGCTGGGCAGGGCGGTCAAACCGGCTGAGCAAACGCAGGGAACCTATCGCTCCCCACCGTCCTGGTCCTGTGTCCCCCGTCAGGCCATCAGCCGGTCCACAAGCTCCAGTTGCTGGGGAAGGCAGACCCTGGCCAGATCGAACCGCTCCACCACGGTCCGGCGGGCTTCCCGCCGCAGCCCAGCGTGACGCGAGGGGTCGGCCAGCACCGCCGCCAGCCGCTGGGCCAGGGCCCGGTGATCGAAGAAATCGACCAGGAGGCCGTTGCGGCCATCGACGATCACGTCCTGCACCGGGGGCGTGGCCGAGCCGATCACCAGGGCACCGCAGCCCATCGCCTCCAGCAGGCTCCAACTGAGCACGAAGGGAACGGTGAGATACACGTGGCAGGCGGTGACCCGGAACAGCTCATGCAGCACCGGGTGGGGCACACGGCCGACGAAGTGGACGCGGCGGCGATCGAGCTCGTCGCCCAACTCCTGGAGCATCGCTTCCTTCCAGCTGCCGCCGCCGGGGGGCGCCGCGCCGTAGCTCACCCCTTCCCCACCCACGATCACCGCCTGGGCCCTGGGCCGCAGCCGCTGCAGCAGGGGAAGCATGCGCATGAAGGTGTGGAAGCCGCGGTAGGGCTCCAGATTCCTGGCCACGAAACTCACCACCTCGTCCCCGGGGGCGAAGCTCAGGCCGGCGCGCTGCAGCTGCAGGCGGGCGGGACCCTGGGGCCCGATCGCCGCGGTGTCGATGCCCTCATGGATCACGCTCAGCCGCTGGCGGTACGGGGCCGGCACGGTGCTGGCCTGCCAGGGGGTGGGGGCCAGCCCCCAGTCGAGGTCCTGGAGGGCCAGCAGCTGGGGGGCCCGCCGCAGGCGCAGCCGGGCCCGCAGGCGCCAGTCGTCGTCGGCGAACTCCGGGTCGAATCCCACGTCTCCCCCCTGCAGCTGGTAGATGAACTCCACCTGCTGCAGGACCGGGACGTCCGGCAGCAGGTCCTTCACCACCAGCAGTTCGCCCCAGCCCGGGTGGCCGATGACCAGATCGGGCCGCAGGCCAGCCTGCAGCAGGGGGTCCAGGCAACGGGCCACCGCCTCGGCGCGCAGCACCTTGGCCTGAAAATCAGTCGCCCAGGGGTGGCAGGGGGGCACTCCACCGGACGGCAGCGGGTCATAGCGATGCAGCGGAATGCCTGGGAGGGGCTGGCTGGTGGGGCCACCGATCGCCAACACCCGATCGCCGCGGCGCTGCAGGGCCGGCGCCAGGTGGCGGTACTGGCCGGGGAAGTTCTGGTGGACGAACAGAAGCGTGCGGGTCACGGCGCGGCCGGCTCCGTCCTGCCGCTGACCTGCCAGAGCCGGCCGCGCTGGTTGATCAGCAGCACCGAGATCAGGGCAAGCACGGCGCCCAGCCACTGCAGGGGCCCCAGCCGTTCCTCGAGCAGCAACACGCCGCAGAGCACCGCGAAGACCGGCGTCAGGAAGGTGAGGGCGGTGAAACCGGTGAGATCACCGCTGCTGGCGAACCAGAAGAACAGTCCGTAGGCCAGGGCCCTGCCG
>JBBQIH010000291.1:0-3584 GCA_038324725.1 Cyanobacteriota bacterium
CCTGGCCAATGGCAAAGGCCAGCACCCGTTCCCCACGGGCCGCCATCGCCCCCACGGCCGCTTCGATCGCCGCTCGGTCGAGGGCTTCGGGCTGGCCCCGGGAATCCAGCTGCCGGCTGCAGCGATCCAGGATGGCCTCCACCGAGCCCTTGACCAGGATGCGCTCGCTGCCGTGCAGTGTGGCCATGAACTGCTGTTCCGAAGCAAACGGAATGGCATCGCGGCGGGGATGGCGTTCCAGAGCGTCCTGGCGGTCGATCCCGGCCGCGTCTGCCGCCACCAGCAGGGCCGTTTCAGTGGGATCCCCCACCAGCCCCTCACGGTTGCTGGGTCGGGCGTCGTTGCAGAGCAGGCCGGCCAGCAGGGTTTCCTGCAGGGCCGCATTCGATGGGCCGGACAGGCCATTCCCAGGCCAGAGATCCTCGATCGCCACCGATTGACCGCCCCCGTAGAGGTGCTGCACCGTCATCCGGTTCTGGGTGAGGGTGCCGGTCTTGTCGGAGCAGATGACGGTGGTGCTGCCCAGGGTTTCCACGGCCGGCAGCTTGCGGATGATGGCCCGCCGCCTGGCCATGCGATTCACGCCGATGGCCAGAGTGATCGTCACGATCGCCGGCAACTCTTCCGGGATCGCGCCCACCGCCAGGGCCACGGCCCCATCGAACATCTCATCGGCGCCGCGCCCCCGCGCCAGCCCCACCAGAAACGTGAGCCCGGCCAGCACCAGGATCACCTGCAGCAAGCTGCGACTGAAGCGGCCGAACTTGCGGGTGAGCGGGGTGGTGAGATCGACCTGGTCCTGCAGGGAGGTGGAGATGCTCCCCACCTCGGTGCCATCCCCCGTGGCCACCACCAGGCCCAGGCCCTGACCCTTCGTCACGTAGCTGGCCGCATAGGCCATGCCGATTCGCTCCGCCAGGGGGGCGGACGCCTCGACGGCGGTGGTGCCCTTATGCACGGGCAGCGATTCCCCGGTGAGGGCCGATTCATCGGTCTGCAGGTGGCGCGCCTCCAGCAACCGCAGGTCGGCCGGCACCCTCGCCCCGGCCTCCAGCTGCACCAGATCGCCCGGTACCAGCTGCTCCGAGGCCAGGCGCTGACGCACGCCAGCGCGCACCACCTCCACCTCGGTGCGCACCGACCGCGCCAGGGCGGCGATGGCGTTCTCGGCCTTGCTCTCCTGCGCGAAGCCGATCACGGCATTGATCACCGTGACGCTCCAGATCACCAGGGCATCGCGGGGGTGACCCAGCAGCGCCTTCACGGCCCCTACCACCAGCAGGGTGATCAACAGGGGGTTGTTGAACTGGAGTAAAAACTTCAGCCAGGCGGGCTTGCCGCCACGGATCGTGAGCGTATTGGTGCCATGGACATGGAGCCGCCGATGGGCTTCCGCCTCGCTCAGGCCGCTGCTGGCATCGCTCTGCAGGGCCTCCACCACATCGGTCGCTGGCCGGGCATGGGCTGGAGGAGCGGGCAAGGGCGGCATCGGGGGCTTGTCAGGTCCTGGACCCAAGCCCTAGCGCACTTCCTGGTGCCAGAGGGCCGGTGCAGCAGCGATGCTCCCTGCGGCCTCGCCAGCGCAACCCGGACATGGGGTTGGCTGGACAGGCGCTTGGATGGAGGCGTTGATGGCCCCAAGGTTGCGTTTCCTTGATGACCTTCAATACTGTCTTTCACGAGCTGGCCGCCATCCTGATGCTCGCCGCTGTGATCGGTGTGCTGGGGTTGAAGCTGCGCCAGCCGCTGATCATCGGCTACATCCTCACCGGCATCGTGGTGGGGCCGGCTGTGTTGGGGTGGGCTTCCGGCGGCAGTGAGCTCAAGCTGCTCTCCAGCATCGGCATCTCGGTGCTGCTGTTTGTGGTGGGCCTCAAGCTTGATGTGGGCTTGATCCGCTCGGTGGGGCCGGTGGCCCTGGCGACAGGCCTGGGCCAGATCGTGTTCACGTCGCTGTGTGGCTTCCTGCTGGCCCTGGGGTTGGGGTTTGTGCCGGTGAAGGCGATCGACATCGCCGTCTGTCTCACCTTCTCGAGCAGGATCATCATCGTCAAGCTGCTCTCCGACAAGTGGGAGATCGACTCCCTGCACGGTCGGTGCGGTGGGATTCACTGTGGTGCAGGACATGGCCGTCATCCTGGCGATGATCCTGCTGACCTCCTTCACGGCGGATGGATCGGGGGGCATCGCGGCCCAGGGAATCCGCCTGTTGTTGGTGGGCACGGCGTTCGTGCTCGGCACCGCCGCCACGATGCGATGGGTGATGCCGCCGCTGCTGGGGCGGTTGGCCCAGAACCAGGAGTTGCTGGTCCTGTTTGCCGTGGCCTGGGCGGTGGGACTGGCGGCCCTCGCCGATGGGGTGAACTTCAGCCAGAGCGAAATCGCCGGCGGCCCGTCTGGGCCGACACGGGTCGACGAGATTCTGCTGAGCCTGGGCCGATTCGGCGGCGCCATCCACCTCCAGCAGTCCTACAACCTTTCGCTCCTTGGTGTCGACTTCGATCCCCAGGCCCTGCGCCTGGCCGCCGCCGCAGGAGTGCCCGTGCAGTACGGCGATTCCGAGGATCCGGAGTTCACCGCGTCCCTGCCGCTCTCCTCGGCCACGGTGGTGGTGGGCACCCTGCCGTCGCTGGAGGCCAATGCGGCCATCAGCCACGGCTTGCAGACAGCAGGGTTTCGCGGCCATTTCATCGCCACGGCCCACAACGAAGCGGAGGTGGCCCGGCTGGAATTCCTGGGTGCCCAGCGCACCCTTCTGCCCTTTCTGGATGCTGCCGAAGGGGCGGCTGAGCTGATTGTTGCCGATCTGATCGAGCTGCAAACTCAACGTTCGGTTTGAACCACTCCTGCTGTTGTGGTGACCCGCACGATGCCGTTCTGGTCGGCAGGGGTGAACCTCAGGGGGCCGAACGGCACGAGAGCATCGTTGCAATGACGCCTGAGAAGCTGACCGAGAGATTCGGCGCCGGCAGCCCCAGGCAGCGGTTTCGCCAGCGCAAAAAAGCGCTGCAGCTGTTCCAGCGTGGTGGTGGCGGGGAACATCAGATCCCTATTGTCCGGCAGGGGAACGGCGTCTGTATCCGGCGCGAACATCCGATCCATCAGGGGCTTCACCGAGCTGCGTAGCGCCACAAACACGTGGTCGCCGGGCATCAGGGCCGTGGTCCCCCGTGGGATCGCCACCGTGCGATGGCGCAGCACCAAGGTGACGACCATGCCGTCCGGGCGGGCCAGCTGACGCAGGACAACGCCGGCAATGGCCGCGCTGGGCTTCACCGTGTAATCGACGATTTCGCCATCGACATGGCGGAGGGATGGATTTCCACGGCCGGCAACGTCCACCCCTGGCTGATCGCCGAGATCAGCACCACGAAGAAGACGGCGTTGAAGATCACCTGGCTGCCTGGAATACCAGCCAACAGGGGGAAGGTGGCCAGGGTGATCGGCACTCACCCCTTCAGGCCCACCCAGGAGAGCAAGGCCAGTTCACGCGTCTGGAAGCGGAACGGGGATGCTGCGATCAACACGGCGAACGGCCTGGCCACCAGGATCAGCACCAGCGCGATCAGCAGCCCCTCCCAGGC
>JBBQIH010000292.1:0-3576 GCA_038324725.1 Cyanobacteriota bacterium
CAGGTCGCCGCAACGCCCGCAGCGGGGTACCCCTGAGAAGGGTTGCTGCAGCCTCAGGGGCAGGTTGCGGCAGGTGTGACAGCGAAAGCGGGCCATCGCGGGGCGAACCGACTCCCATCATCGACGCAAACGGGTTGCCAAGATCAGCATCGGTTTGATCCCGCCTTTCGATGCCCCTCCACGCCCTCGTGCGCCAGCTGCAGGCGGCCACCCTCACCGCTGAGGTGAGGGCGCGCTGCGAGCGGCCCGAGCGGCTGCGGCTGAGCGGGGCGGGACGGGCAGCGCGGGCCCTGGTGGCCAGTGCCCTGGCGGGCTGCGATGACGCCCCCCTGCTGGTGATCGTGCCCACCCTGGAGGAGGCGGGACGCTGGGCCTCCCTACTGGAGCTGATGGGCTGGCCCCTGTGTCAGCTCTATCCCACCAGCGAGGGTTCCCCCTACGAGCCCTTCGATCCCACCAGCGAGATCACCTGGGGCCAGTTGCAGGTGCTCGCCGAGCTGGTAGGCGACGGGGAGGCGGCGCCGGGTGCCAGCGGCGGCCGCTTCGCCGTGGTGGCCACCGAGCGGGCCCTGCAGCCGCACCTGCCGCCGCCGCCGCTGCTGGCGGCCCGTTGCCTCACCCTGCGCCGGGGCGACCGGCTGGATCTGGAGCTGTTGGCCCACACCCTGGCCGGCCTGGGCTATGAGCGGGTGCCGACGATCGAGCAGGAGGGCACCTGGAGCCGCCGCGGCGACATCGTCGATGTGTTTCCGGTCAGCGCCGAGCTGCCGGTGCGGCTGGAGCTGTTCGGTGAAGACCTGGAGAAGCTGCGGGAATTTGATCCGGCCAGCCAGCGCTCCCTCGATGTGATCGAGCGGGTGCGCCTCACCCCCACCAGCTACGCGCCCCTGATCGCCGAGGCCCTGCGCGAGCGGATGCCCGAGGGGCTGGAGCGGCTGCTGGAGCCCGCCGCCCTCGACCAGCTGCTGGAGGGCGGCACGCCGGAGGGGATGCGGCGGCTGATGGGGCTGGCCTGGGAGACACCGGCCTCCCTGCTCGACTACCTGCCGGCCGGCACCCTGGTGGCGATCGATGAGCGGCGCCAGGGCCTGGCCCATGGCCAGCAGTGGTACGACCATGCCGACGAGCACCACGGCGAGGTGGTGAAGGCCACAGGCGGCGACGACGGCACCCCCCTGCCCCTGCCGGGCCTGCTGCACCGGCCGATCGCGGCGGCGATGGCGGAGGTGGAAGCCTTTGTGGGCTTCGATCTGGCGGAGCTGCACGAAAGCGACCGCCATCCCAACGATCTCGATCTGGCCAGCCGGCCGGTACCGGCCCACCCCAACCAGTTCGGGCGCCTGGCGGAGCAGATCAAGGGGCACCTGCGCGAGAAGGCCCGGCCCTGGATCGTCTCCGCCCAGCCGTCACGGGCCGTGGCCCTGCTGGAGGAGCACGATTGCGTCACGCGCTTCGTGCCCAACGCCCGTGATTTTCCGGCCATCGAGCGGCTGGTGGAGCAGGCCACCCCGGTGGCCCTCAAGTTGCGAGGCACCGCTGAGCTGGAGGGCTTCCAGCTGCCGGCCTGGAAGCTGGTGCTGTTCACCGACCGGGAGATCTTCGGCCAGCACAGCCTGGCTAGCGGCGGCTACGTGCGCCGGCGCCGCAAGGCGGCCAGCCGCACAGTGGACCCCAACAAGATGCTCCCGGGCGACTTCGTGGTGCACCGCAACCACGGCATCGGCCGCTTCCTGAAGCTGGAGAAGCTGGCCATCGGCGGCGAGGCCCGCGACTACCTGGTGGTGCAGTACGCCGATGGTCTGCTGCGGGTGGCCGCCGACCAGCTGGGCAGCCTGGGCCGCTACCGGGCCAGCAGCGACAGCCCGCCGGAACTCAACCGCATGGGTGGGGTGGCCTGGACCAAGGCCAAGGAGCGGGCCCGCAAGGCGGTGGCCAAGGTGGCGATGGATCTGGTCAAGCTCTACGCCGAGCGCCACCAGGCGCCGGGCTTCGCCTTCCCTTCTGATGGGCCCTGGCAGGGCGAACTGGAGGATTCCTTCCCCTACGACCCCACCCCCGACCAGCTCAAGGCGATCGTGGAGGTGAAGCGCGACATGGAGCGGGACCAGCCGATGGACCGCCTGGTGTGCGGCGATGTGGGCTTCGGTAAGACGGAGGTGGCGATCCGGGCCATCTTCAAGGCGGTCACCGCCGGCAAGCAGTGCGCCCTGCTGGCGCCCACCACCGTGCTGGCCCAGCAGCACTGGCGCACCCTGAGCGAGCGCTTCGCCCCCTATCCGCTCAAGGTGGCCCTGCTCAATCGCTTCCGCACCGCTGCCGAGCGCAAGACGATTCTCGACGATCTGGCCAAGGGCAACACCGACGTGGTGGTGGGCACCCACCAGCTGCTGGGCAAGGGCACGGCCTTCCGCCAGCTGGGACTTCTGGTGGTGGACGAGGAGCAGCGCTTCGGTGTGAATCAGAAAGAAAAGATCAAGGCGCTCAGAAAAGACGTGGACGTGCTGACGCTTTCGGCGACGCCGATCCCGCGCACCCTCTACATGAGCCTGTCGGGGGTGCGGGAGATGAGTCTGATCACCACGCCGCCGCCGCTGCGGCGGCCGATCAAGACCCACCTGGCCAACCTGGATGAGGAGGCGGTGCGCAGCGCCATCCGCCAGGAGCTCGACCGCGGCGGCCAGGTGTTCTACGTGGTGCCGCGGGTGGAGGGCATCGAGGAGGTGGCGAGCCAGCTGCGGGCGATGCTGCCGGGCCTGCGGTTGCAGGTGGCCCACGGCCAGATGCCGGAGGGGGAGCTCGAAAGCGCCATGGTGGCCTTCAACGCCGGTGAGGCCGACGTGATGCTCTGCACCACGATCATCGAGAGCGGCCTGGATATTCCCCGGGTGAACACGATCCTGGTGGAGGACGCCCACAAGTTCGGCCTGGCCCAGCTGTACCAGCTGCGGGGCCGGGTGGGCCGCAGCGGCATCCAGGCCCATGCCTGGTTGTTCTATCCCGGCGATGCCTCCCTGAGCGAGGCGGCCCGCCAGCGGCTGCGCGCGATCCAGGAGTTCGCCCAGCTGGGCTCGGGCTACCAGCTGGCCATGCGCGACATGGAGATCCGTGGGGTGGGCAACCTGCTGGGGGTGGAGCAGAGCGGCCAGATGGAGGCGATCGGCTTCGATCTTTATATGGAGATGCTGCAGGACTGCCTGGCCGAGATCCAGGGCCAGGACATCCCGGCCGTGGACGAGAGCCAGATCGACCTGCCGGTGACCGCCTTCATCCCGGCCGACTGGATCACTGAGGCCGACGAGAAGTTGGCGGCCTACCGCGCCGCCGCCGAGTGCGGCGGCAAGGCGGCCCTGCTGGAGCTGGCCGCCGGCTGGACCGACCGCTACGGCCCGATTCCGGCGCCGGTGCAGAGCCTGCTGCAACTGATGGAACTGAAACTGCTGGCGCGCCGCTGCGGCTTCTCACGCATCAAGCCGGAGAAGCCCAACATCGCCCTGGAAACGCCGATGGAGGAACCCGCCTTCCGCCGCCTGCGCCAGGCCCTGCCCCAGCACCTGCACGGCCGGTTGGTGTATCAGG
>JBBQIH010000293.1:0-3571 GCA_038324725.1 Cyanobacteriota bacterium
TGGAAACGGTGCTGCCCCTCGCCGGGGCGGCGGTGCTGATCGTGATGGTGGTGGTGGGGGTCGTCGTGGTGGTGCTGCGGCCCAGCGATCTGCCGAAGCGCTGAGCAGGATTCCTAGCCTGCGGCGATGGCGCTTCAGGTGGTCTGGTTCAAGCGCGATCTGCGCATCCACGACCACCGCCCCCTGGTGGAGGCGGCCCGACGCGGGCCAGTGCTGCCGTTGTTTGTGGCAGAGCCGGAGCTGTGGCAGCGCCCTGACAGCTCGGCCCGCCAGTGGAGCTTCTGCCGGGAGGCACTGCTGGAGTTGCGCGACGCCCTGGCCGGCCTGGGCCAGCCCCTGGTGGTTCGTATTGGTGAGGTGGTGGCCGTGCTCGAGGCCGCCCATCGCCGCCATGGCATCGATGGGCTCTGGAGCCACCAGGAGACCGGCAACCTCTGGACCTACGACCGGGACCGCCAGGTGGCCGCCTGGGCCCAGGAGCGGGGGATTTCCTGGCGCGAATGTGCCGGCTTCGGCGTGATCCGGGGCCTGAAGGATCGCCGCGGCTGGGCGCGGGCCTGGGAGCAGCGCATGGCCGAACCCCTGCTGGCCCCTCCCGCCGCCCTGCCCCCCCTGGCCGGGATCGCCCACCGCACCCTGCCCAGCGCCGGCGATCTGGGCCTGGCGGCGGACCCCTGCCCCCAGCGGCAGCGGGGCGGCCGCCGCGCCGGCCTGGAACTGCTGGAAGGGTTCCTGCGTCAACGGGGACGCGGTTACCACCGCCGGCTCTCCAGTCCCCTGACCGCCTTCGAGGCCTGTTCGCGGCTCTCGCCCCACCTGGCCTGGGGCACGCTCTCGATGGGGGAGGTGGTGCAGGAGGCCCGCGCCCGCCGGCTGGCCCTGGCGGCGCTGCCGGCGGGCACGGCCGCCGGCTGGCTCCGGGCGCTGGACGCCTTCGACTCACGCCTGCACTGGCACTGCCACTTCATCCAGAAGCTGGAACGCCAGCCCTCGATCGAAATCCAGGAGCTCCATCCCGCCACCCGGGGACTGCGCCGCACCGATCCCGGGCGGCTGGCGGCCTGGAGCGAGGGGTGCACGGGGGTACCGTTCGTGGATGCCTGCATGCGCGCCCTGCGGGCCAGCGGCTGGATCAACTTCCGCATGCGGGCGATGCTGCTGTCCTTCGCCAGCCATCACCTCTGGATTGACTGGCGCGATAGCGGCCTCCACCTGGCTCGCCAGTTCGTGGACTACGAGCCCGGCATTCACTGGAGCCAGTGCCAGATGCAGAGCGGCACCACGGGCATCAACACGATCCGGATCTACAACCCGATCAAGCAGGGCCTCGACCACGATCCAGACGGCCTGTTTCTGGGGCGCTGGCTACCGGAACTGGCGGCGGTGCCAGCCGTCTGGCGCCATGAGCCCTGGCGGATGGATCCGGCCACCCAGGCGGCCAGCGGCTGCCGCATCGGCCTCGACTACCCGGCCCCGATCGTGGATGTGGCCGCCGCCGCCAGAGAGGCACGGGAACGGCTCTGGGCCCTGCGGCGCCAGCCGGGCTTCGGCGCTGCCGCCGACGCGATCCAGGAGCGGCATGGCTCCAGGCGCTCGGGACTGCCCCCCTCCGGCAAGGGCGGTGGTCGCCGGCGGCGGCGGGTCGCCGACGGCCAGCTCTGCCTGGACCTGGAGGGTGCTTCACGTTCCGTTACCTAAGGCGACAGAATCTTCATAATTCTCTCGCCACCATGACGACCACACTTCTGCTTGAAATCTTCGCGGGCTTCTTCACCGCCTTCATGGCCCTGTGGGTGCTGGCGCTCAACCGTCCGGCGGCCAGCGCCGCAACAATCATCAATGTGGAGGAGAGCGTCGCTGCCGCAGCCCCAGGCCTCGCCATCGCCACGACCGTGCGCCAGTTCCTTCAGTCCTATTTCCTGCGGGAAGGCCGCCTGGCCAACACCGGCCTGCTGATCCTGCGGCTGGCCATCGGCGCGATGATGATTCACCACGGCCAGGACAAGCTGGGCGATCCCCAGTCCTTCGCCGACAACTATGTGGTGCCCCTGCACCTGCCCTTCCCGCTGTTCCTCGCCCACGTGGCGGGCTACTCCGAAATCATGGGCAGCTGGCTGCTGATCCTCGGTCTGCTGTCGCCGCTTGGAGCTCTGGCCCTCACTGGCACCATGACCGTGGCGGCCTACCACCACATCCTCACCAGCGGGCTCAACATCTATGTGCTTGAGCTGGTGGTGCTCTATCTGGGCGGCAGTCTGGCCCTGCTGCTGGTTGGCCCTGGCCGTTACTCCTTTGATGCCGGCATCGTCGAAGGACTGGTTGCCGATTCCAGCGACAACGCAGCGACGGCTTCCCCCACCAGCTCCATGGCAGCCAGCTACGACCTGATGCCTGAAGCCAGCTGAGCGATCCCAGGGGGAGCGAGGAGCAGATCTTTCAGCTCAAACCCGTGGCAGGCTTGTCTTCCGGCTCCTTGACCCCCCATGACCCGCGAGCACGACCCCTTCCGCATCCCCCGAGCCGGCTGGGAGGCCGCCCCTCTGGCGGGCTTGGCGTCAGTCGATCTGAACCGCAACGGAGGCGCCTTCAGTGGTGGTGAATTCTTTTCCGAATCCACCCTGGGGGGGGTGGTGCTTTACGCCACCTACCAGGCCTTGCTCAGCGCCCTGCGCACCGAGGCCCTGCGCAAACGGGGCGAGATCGACCGGATCACCCAGGTGAGGCTGGTGCTGGGCACAAGCCTGGAATCCGCCAAAACCGGTGTGGCCGTGGGTGCCGTGCTTTCGGTGGTGCTGCTGGTCTTCCCCTGGCTGGCGGCACCAATGGCGGTGATGGGCGTGCTGGGCAGTGCCAAGGCCTCCCTGGATCTGTTCCATGCCTTCTGGGATGGTCTCGACGCCGATCAGAAGCTGCAGGTCAGCGTGGCGGCCCACGAAGCGGGCGTGAACCTGCGCCAGTTCTTCAGTAACGATTCCGATGGCGCGGGCACCGTGGCGGCGGGTTGACGGCCCTCACTGACCGCCGAACAACTGCTGCAACAACCCACCCAGGGCCTGCCCCAACCCTTCAGAGTCGCTGCCCTTCAGCACCTGTCCGTAGGCGTCCACCGGCTGTAGGGCTTGATTCAGCTGGGCGGTGGTCGCCTGGGTGCTGCTTCTGAAGCCCAGGTTGAACACGTTGTTCCAGCCCAACTGGATGTCGGTGCGGTACTGGTCGGCCGTCACCTTGGACGCAACGGCCGCCGTGGAACCGTTCGGCAACTGGATGTTCCATGGGTTGTTGCCCTGGGCCGTGAACCGGATCGTTCGTAGCTGGTTGGAGACCGGCAGCCTGTCGAAGGTGAAGGCCAGGCTCTTGGCGCCGTTGACGTTGTTCTGAACAATCTCGTAGCGGCAGGTGCCGTTGTAGATGGAGACCCCCCCGTTCGTCCATTTGCAGGTGCCGCCCTGGCGGGTGCGGGTGAATGGAGGCCCGAGGCTGCTGGTGGTTGGCTGCCCGGGGTTCGGGCCGTTGCCCGGTCCCCAGGTGGATCCGGCCCCCCCGATCACCGTGCCCTGGCCGCCCTGGCTGC
>JBBQIH010000294.1:0-3557 GCA_038324725.1 Cyanobacteriota bacterium
ATTGGGTATGGCTCCCAGGGCCATGCCCACGCCCTGAACCTCAAGGACAGCGGTGTCAACGTGGTGGTGGGCCTCTACGACGGCAGCCGCTCAGCCGCCAAGGCGCGGGCCGACGGTCTTGAGGTGCTGAGCGTCGCCGACGCCTGCGCCAAGGCCGACTGGATCATGGTGCTGCTGCCCGATGAGGCCCAGAAGGCCGTCTACGCCGCCGAGATCGCGCCCCACTTGAGCGCCGGCAAGGTGCTGAGCTTCGCCCACGGCTTCAACATCCGCTTCGGCCTGATCCAGCCGCCCGCCGACGTGGACGTGGTGATGATTGCCCCCAAGGGCCCCGGCCACACCGTGCGCTGGGAGTTCCAGAACGGCCAGGGCGTGCCTGCACTGTTCGCCATCGAGCAGGACGCCACCGGCAACGCCCGCGCCTTGGCCATGGCCTACGCCAAGGGGATCGGCGGCACCCGCGCCGGCATCCTCGAAACCAACTTCAAAGAAGAAACCGAAACCGACCTGTTCGGTGAGCAGGCCGTCCTCTGCGGCGGCCTGAGCGAACTGGTGAAGGCCGGTTTCGAGACCCTGGTGGAAGCGGGCTACCAGCCCGAGCTGGCCTACTTCGAGTGCCTGCACGAGGTGAAGCTGATCGTCGATCTGATGGTCAAGGGCGGCCTCACCGCCATGCGCGATTCGATCTCCAACACCGCCGAGTACGGCGATTACGTCAGCGGCCCGCGGCTGATCACCGCCGACACCAAGGCGGAGATGCGGCGCATCCTGGCCGACATCCAGGACGGCACCTTTGCCCGCAACTTCGTGGCCGAGTGCGAAGCGGGCAAGCCCGAGATGGCCAAGGCGCGCGAGCGCGATGCCGCCCATCCGATCGAACAGGTGGGCAAGGGCCTGCGCTCCATGTTCAGCTGGCTCAAGGCCGCCTGATCCCCAGCCGATGCACTGGCGCCTTCTGACCCTGGCCTGGAGCAGCAGCCAGGGCGGCGGCACCCTCGCCATTGGCGCCACCGCCTGGTTGCTCAGCGGCCTCACCCCCTCACCACTGCTGAACGGGGTGCTGCCGGCCCTGGCCACCATGCCGCTGCTGGTGCCCCTGCCCCAGCGCATCCGCCTCGGCTACCTGATCCAGCTGCTCAGCCTGCTCCTGCTGCTGGCCGTGGCCGCCGGCCTGCTGGGCCGCTCAGTGCTGGGGCCCCTGCTGGGCATCGCCCTGCTGGCGGTAGGACTGCGCCTGGCCCAGGAGCCGCTGCAGCGCCAGCTGCACGGCTTCGGGGCGGTGACGATCGGTGAGCTGCGGGCCGGCGCCGAGGCGGGCCGGCTGGTGGGCAACCTGCTCACGGCGCTGCTGTTTCCCCTGGGCAAGGCCCTGCTCCAGCTCGGCACCGCCCTGCTGCTGCTGCTGCCCCTGGCGCCGGTGATCGGCGCGCTCCAGGCTGGCAACCGCCCCCAGCCAGACCCCAGCGTTGATCAGGGCGGTGAGGCCCTGCGGCTGGAGCCCAGCGGAGTGCTGCAGGGGCTGTTGTTCGGGGGCCTGTTCGCCCTGCTGCCCCTGTGGGTGCGCCAGGAGGCGGCAGGCAACTGCTTTGATTTCGGCCTGGTGCTAACGGCCTACGGCCTGGGCCGCACCGGCGCGGAAGCCTGGGGCCTGCGGCTGCCGCCGCGCCTGCCTTACCTGCTGATGGCCGCCGTGCTGGTGGCGACCCAGTGGGTTGGCGGCTGGGGGGCCGTGTTCCTGTTCGTGCCCTTCGGCCTGCTGGCGGCCATGGCGGACGCCAGCCTGGCGATCGGCGTGGATCCAGCCGGTGACCTGCAGCGCAACTGGAACCGCCTGGAGCGCTCCTCGGCCCTGGGGGGCCTGGTGGGAAGCCTGGGGATGGGCCTGATCGCCCAGGTGATCGGCCTGGCCGGCAGCCTGCCGATCCAGTTGGTGGCCTTCCTGGGGGCCGGAGCCCTGCTGCCCCTGCTGCAACGTCGCCGGCGTTGACCCCCGCCCTGCTCGTGCTGCTCGCCTGCGGGCTGGATCGGCTGCTGGGGGACCCCCTGTGGTGGCCGCACCCGGTGCAGGCCATGGGCTGGGCCATCGGCGTGCTGCGCCGGGCCGTGGAAGCCTGGGCCGGTGATGTCCCCCGGCGCCTCCGCCTGGGCGGGGCGCTGCTCACCCTGCTGGTGGTGGCCGGCAGTGGCCTGGCGGGCTGGGGGATCGAGGCCCTGGCCAGGCGCGCCCCCCTGGTGGGCCCCCCCCTGCTGCTGCTGGGCCTGGCCAGTGCCCTGGCAGGCGGCAGCCTGGCCCGGGCGGTGCGCGCGGTGCTGAAGGCGCTGCCGGATGTCCCCATGGCCAGGGAGCGCCTGGCCCGGATCGTGGGCCGCCAGGTGAACCAGCTGCCGGAGGAGGAAATCCTGCGGGCCGCCGCCGAGACCGCCGCTGAAAACGCCGTCGACGGTCTGTTCGCGCCGCTGTTCTGGATGCTGGTGGGGGCGGCGCTGCTGGCGTTGGGGCCGCCACCGCCTTCGCTACAACTGCCGGGGCCCCTCGCCCTGGCCTGGAGCTTCAAGGCGGCCAGCACCCTCGATTCGATGCTCGGCTACCGCCACGGCCACCTGCGCTGGCTGGGCACCGCCGGCGCCCGCCTCGACGATCTGCTCACCTGGCTGCCCACCCGCCTGGTGGCCCTGACCCTGCCCCTGGCCGCGGGGCACCCCGGTCAGACCCTTCGCTGGTTTCGGGCGGCCCTGCGGGACGGCGCCCCCGACCCTTCCCCCAACGCCGGGGTGTCGGAAGCGGCCTTCGCCCACGCCGCCGGCGTGCGCCTGGGAGGCGCCAACACCTACGCCGATGGCGTTCGGATCAAGCCGATCCTGGCGGCCGCAGGGCGAGCACCCGATGCGGACGCTGTGGAGCGGATCCTGGCCCTGGGGGATCGGCTGCAGCGGCTCTGGCTGCTGGTG
The DNA here is from genome assembly GCA_038324725.1 of Cyanobacteriota bacterium. Lineage (GTDB taxonomy): Bacteria > Cyanobacteriota > Cyanobacteriia > PCC-6307 > Cyanobiaceae > Cyanobium. The sequence continues at coordinate 2,950 of JBBQIH010000294.1, forward strand.
GCGCTGCCGGCCCTCTGGGCGCTCAGTACAGCGGGTGCAGGCCGTGCAACGGCAGCGCTTCAGTAGGCGCCGCGGTCGCGGGGATCCAGCATCACGCTGATCGTGCGCAGGATGATGCGCAGATCCATCAGCAGGTTGCGGCGGCGGGCGTAACGCACATCCAGCCGAACCCGTTCCGGGTAGCTGAGGTTGTTGCGGCCGGACACCTGCCACAGGCCCGTGAGTCCGGGGCGGACGGCGAGCACCTCGTCCATGCGGTCGCCGTAGCGGACCAGCTCACTGGTGACGATGGGACGGGGGCCGACCACACTCATCTCGCCGCGAAGCACATTGATGAACTGGGGCAGTTCATCAAGGCTGGAACGACGCAAAAACTTGCCCAGACGGGTGATGCGGGGATCGTGCTTGAGCTTGAAATCGTTGCGGAACTCTTCGTCGAGATCGGGCGATTCCGCCAGCAGCTTGGAGAGCAGTCGATCGGCGTCCCGGCGCATGGTGCGGAACTTGATGCAACCAAAACTGCGGTAATCGCGACCGACCCGTTGCTGCACGTAGAACACTGGGCCCCTGGAGGTGATCTTCACCAGCAGGGCCAGGGTGAGCAGCAC
>JBBQIH010000295.1:0-3541 GCA_038324725.1 Cyanobacteriota bacterium
GAGTTTGCGGAAAAACCTGCGCGGCAAGCGCGTTTTCCCGAGTCAAAAGCTGATTTCTTGTTGATCTGGCGCTCAGGAGACGATTCACGGGGCTGGATGACGCCCTTCTGGACTATTTTCGAGGCTTTTGGCCTGCCAAACGGGCACACCTCTGGGCAACCAGCCGTTCATGCCACCTCCAGTGCCGGCTTGAACAGGTTGCTCAGCCGGATCAGGTTGTAGGCGATCACGTGCAGGCCAAACACCGCACCAACGTTCTCAGTGCCGCGCAGTTTGAACTGGCGCAGCCCGCCCCACTGCTTGATCCAGCCAAACACCTTCTCGATGCCGCGGCGGGCGTTGATCGACTTGGCATAGCCCTCATGGCGGGTGGTGCGGCCATCGATGGATGAGCCACCGGGTCGGGCAGTGTTCTGGGCCACGTGCGGTGTGACACCGATGCGACGCATCTCAGCGACGAACGCTTTGGTGTCGTACCCCTTATCGGCACCGATGGTCTTCTGCTGGGCACCGGGACGATCTGCTGCCATCGCTTTGGCGGCATCCCGCTCCCCGGTGCCCGTGGCTTGCGTCACCTTGCAATCGACGATCAGGGCATGGCGGTTGTCCATGAGCACATGCCCTCGGTAGCTGGGCTGCGCGGGGTGGGCGTTGGACTTGCGGGCCAGCAGCGCGTCGGGGTCTGTGGTCGAGCGGTGGGTCTGGTTGCTGAGCTTGACGCCGCGGAAATCACCCTTGGCCCGTTTCTTGCCTTCCATGGGCTGCCCAAAGCCCTCGCCGGGGCCTGATGGCGGTGGCGGCGGGTCGTCCTGACCATCGATCCGCTCCAGGGATGCATGGGAGGCCCAGGCCTGCAGCAAGGTGCCGTCCACAGAGAAATGCTCGTCACTGAGCAGCGGCTTGACCTCCGGTACTCCCATCAGCTTCTCCAGGAACCTGCCCATGACCGCCTCGTTGAGCAGTCGGTCGCGGTTCTTGGTGAATGTGGTGGGGTGCCAGATCGGATCGTCGGGGCTCAGGCCCACGAACCAGCGGAACAGCAGGTTGTAATGCAGCTGCTCCAGCAGCAGCCTCTCGGAGCGGATCCCATAGAACGCCTGGAGCAACGAGGCCAGCAGCAACTGCTCGGGTGGCACCGATGGTCGTCCTTCTGAGGCGTACAGCCTGCAGAAAGTGGGATTGAGCCGATCCAGTGCCTGGTCCGCCAGCTTGCGGATCCGCCGTAACGGATGGCTGGTCGGGATCCGCTCCTCGATCGAGACGTAGGAGAACAGGGAGCCGCTGCGCTCCTGTTGACCTCGCATCAGCTCCTGGCGGTTAGGTCATTCTCGCGCAGGTCTGGTTTTTCAGCAAACTCTTAAGGCGATCGGGCCGGGTCGAATCTCAGTCTGACGGGATCCGATGTCTTTGGCACTTTCCTGCTGACGGGAGGCGGCACGGCAACGCTGAATCGCTCCGGCAATGGGAACCCATCCACCATCACCGGGTCCCTGATCGTCATCAATAACGGATCCGCGCTGAGATTTGGATCCACGAATGGCTCCAATCGCGTCAACGCCGTCATCAATGGCAGGCCTTTCAACCCCACAGCGCTGCGCAGCGTTCCCGTCCCGGGTCCCCTTCCCTGGCTGGGTGGTGCCATGGCGATCGGCTGGAGCCGCAGGATCCGTCGGCGCTTGAAACAGGCCCAGCAGGTCCCTGGGCGCTGAGCCCGTTTCATCTGGCGACAATGGTCAGCCGTCGTCCGGCTTCGGCTGCCAGCCCTGTGTCACGCTGAAGTTCCTGTTCTGACTCGGGAGACGCACCGGTGACCATCAGGATCGGCATCAACGGGTTCGGACGCATCGGACGCCTCGTCTTCCGCATCGCCTGCGGCCGGGATGACATCGAAGTGGTGGGCATCAACGATCTGATCGACGTCGATTACATCGCCTACATGCTTCGGTATGACTCCACCCACGGACGCTTTGCCGGTGAGGTGGCCGTCGCTGACGGTGCCTTGGTGGTGAACGGCCGCCGCGTCCGCATCTCCGCGGAGCGAGATCCCGCCGCCTTGCGCTGGGGCGATGTCGGTGCCGACGTGGTGCTCGAATCCACCGGCCTGTTCCTCACCGATGAGCGGGCCCGGGCCCACATCAACGCCGGGGCCAGCAAGGTGGTGCTGTCGGCCCCCTCCAAGGACGACACGCCGATGTTCGTGATGGGGGTGAACCACACCACCTATGCGGGGCAGGACATCGTCTCCAACGCCTCCTGCACCACCAATTGCCTGGCGCCGATGGCCAAGGTGCTCAACGACAACTTCGGCATCCGCGATGGCCTGATGACCACCGTGCACGCCACCACGGCCACCCAGAAGACAGTGGATGGCCCGTCGGTCAAGGACTGGCGCGGTGGCCGCGGTGCTGGCCAGAACATCATTCCCTCCTCCACCGGTGCCGCCAAGGCTGTGGGCAAGGTGATCCCGGCCCTGAGCGGCAAGCTCACCGGCATGGCCTTTCGGGTTCCCACCCCCAACGTCTCGGTGGTGGATCTGACGGTGAACCTGGAACGGGGGGCCAGCTACGACGTCATCAAGGCCGCCATGCGGGCCGCCTCCCAGGGGCCGATGGCCGGCATCCTCGGCTACACCGAAGAGGCGGTGGTCTCGACTGATTTCGTCGGCGAAACTTGCACCTCGATCTTCGATGCCTCGGCCGGCATCGCCCTCACCGACACCTTCGTGAAGGTGGTGGCCTGGTACGACAACGAGTGGGCCTATTCCAGCAAGTGCCTCGACCTGATCGCTCACATTTCCGGCTGAGGCCCCAGGCCGGGCCCGGCCTTCAGCCTGCCGAGCGGGTCCGGCAATGGGTGCGGATCAGGCTGGCGCCGATCTCGAGCTGCCGCTGGTTGGCGTAGGCCTCCCGCTCCAGGGCCTTCTCCCAGTCGGAGGCCCCGGCGTAGAGGGGATCATCGAGATGCTGCCGCAGCTCCGGCGGGACCTCCTGGCCCAGGCCAAGGGTTCTGGGAACGGCACGCAGGCCGCCGGCCGCGCAGCTCTGGGCCACGTGGATCGCCTCGTGGTTGAGCACCTGGGCGAAGTCCACCGTTCCCTTCTCCACCACAACGGGCTTGATCCGCAGGGTGCGGGCGGCGTGATCCCATTCCCCGGCGGCCCCGGTCTTTCTGGGCTCCACCAGCTGCACCTGCACCCCCACCTCCTCCAGCACGCTGAGCATGTCGGCGATCGCACGGAGTTTCTCGCCGTGGTCGGGGGGGGAGTCGATCAGGGCCTGCAGCTCGTCCACCGACAGCTCGGGTTCGCCGGCCCGACGCCGGTAGAGAAAACGGGTGCCACCTCCCGCCAGGGGCTCTGCGGTGGGAATCCACTGCCGGTCGGCCTCCTGGAGGCTGGCCAGCAGCCCGCCCTCGAGCAGGGCCCGCGGCCGCAGACGTGGGTCAGGAGCCGGCTCGAATCGCTCCAGCAGGCGGGTTGTGACCTCAGGGGCCTGCTCGGGCAGGCTGCCGACCTGCTCCAGCAAGGCGGGGAAGGCGGCTC
>JBBQIH010000296.1:0-3501 GCA_038324725.1 Cyanobacteriota bacterium
GAGGCATTCACAGGGGCGGTTAGCTGTTCACCCTAAACCGCCCATGGCCGCCGCCACCGCCCGCTGAAGCACATCCGCCTCCGAAGCCCCTTCGGTGGCCGGATCCGTCAGCCAGAGCGGCTGGTGCTGGCGCCGGAACCAGGTGCGCTGGCGTTTGGCGTACTGCCGGGTGCGCCGTTCCGTCAGGGCAATGGCCGCATCCCGGTCCAGCTCGCCCTGCAGCAGCCGCGTGGCTTCGCCATAGCCGATCGTCTCCAGCAGGGGGCAGTCGGCGCCGAAGCGATCAAGCAGTTGGGCCGTTTCCTCCACCAGGCCGCCGCCATAGAGGGCGGCCGTGCGGCGCCCGATGCGCCGGGCCAGGTCGACCGGATCCAGGCCCAGCTCCAGCACCCGCCAGGGGGGAGGACACAGCTTCTGCTGGGCCGACAGGGGTCTGCCGGTGGCGTAGAGCACCTCCAGGGCCCGGATGGTGCGCACCGCGTCGGCCGGGGCAATGCGCCCTGCGGCCTGTGGGTCGTTCTGCTGCAGCAGCTGGTGGCAGACGGCCTGGCCCAGGGCGTCGAACTGGGCCCGCAGGGCTGGTTGGGGCGGCACCGCCGGCGGTTGCAGGCCCGCCAGCAGGGCCTTGAGATAGAGCCCGCTGCCCCCCACCAGCAGGGCCACGCCCCGGCGCTGGTGTTCCGCCGCGATCGCGGCGCCCGCCAGGGCCGTGAACTCCTGCAGGGTGAGCGGCTGGTCGGGGTCGCTCAGATCCAGCAGTTCGTGGCGCACCCGGGCCCGCTGGGCGGGGGTGGGCTTGGCGGTGCCCACGTCCATGTGGCGGTACATCTGGCGGGAGTCCACCGACAGCACGGCCAGATCGAGGGCTTCAGCCAGCTCGATCGCCAGGGCGGTTTTGCCGCTGGCCGTCGGGCCGAGCAGGGCGATCACCAGTGGCAGATCGGCACCGGGTTCAGCTCCGGGGGAGGGCGCCACGGGGGTCGGGAGCGGCGGCCGCAGGCCGGGCGCGACAGGGGAGATCGGGACATCCTGCCGGAGGCGGGATCGTGGGGTGATTGCACCCCCGGCACAAATCGGTTCCCAGAGGCTCCTCTGCGCCCCTCCGGGACGGCGGTGGTAGATTGCCCCTTGCGCAGCGTCCTTTCGGAGCCGCTTCGCCCCATTGCCGCCCCACCGCCCCTGGGATTCGCCGCCCTTGTCAGCCCCCTGGGGAGACTTTTTCTGAATGAGCGACGCCATCAAAGTCGAAGCGGCCTACGGCGCCGAGCAGATTCAGGTGCTGGAAGGCCTGGAGCCGGTGCGCAAACGGCCGGGCATGTACATCGGCACCACCGGCCCCCGGGGTCTGCACCATCTCGTCTACGAGGTGGTCGACAACTCGGTGGACGAGGCCCTGGCCGGTCACTGCGACGCGATCGTGGTTACCCTGCACGCGGATGGCTCCGCCAGCGTCACCGATAACGGCCGCGGCATCCCCACCGACATCCACCCCCGCACCGGCCGCAGCGCCCTGGAGACGGTGCTCACCGTGCTCCACGCCGGTGGCAAGTTCGGCAGCGGCGGTTACAAGGTTTCCGGCGGTCTGCACGGCGTCGGCATCTCGGTGGTGAATGCCCTCAGCGAGTGGGTGCAAGTCACCGTCCACCGGCAAGGCCAGGTCCATCGCCAGCGGTTTGAGCGCGGCCTCCCCATCGGCACCCTCGCCTCCGAGGACGCCCCCGACGCCGGCACCGGCACCGCGGTGCGCTTCCGGCCCGACCTCCAGATCTTCAGTGGCGGGATCGAGTTCGATTACCACACGCTCTCAGCCCGCCTGCGCGAGCTCGCCTACCTCAACGGCGGCGTCCGCATCGTCTTCCGCGATGAGAGGCCTGCGGCCACCAACGCCGCCGGCGAGGCCCATGAGGAGGTTTATCACTACGAAGGCGGCATCAAGGAGTACGTCGCCTACATGAATGCGGAGAAGGACCCCCTTCATCCCGAGATCATCTATGTGAATGCCACCAAGGACGGCGTCCAGGTGGAGGCGGCCCTGCAGTGGTGCGTCGATGCCTACTCCGACAGCATCCTGGGCTTCGCCAACAACATCCGCACCGTGGATGGCGGCACCCACATCGAGGGCCTCAAGACGGTGCTCACCCGCACCCTCAACACCTTCGCCAAGAAGCGCGGCAAGCGAAAGGACGCCGACACCAACCTGGCCGGCGAGAACATCCGCGAAGGTCTCACGGCCGTTCTGTCCGTGAAGGTGCCGGAGCCGGAATTCGAGGGCCAGACCAAGACCAAGCTGGGCAACACCGAGGTGCGCGGCATCGTCGACACGACGGTGGGAGAGGCCCTGGGGGTCTACCTGGAGTTCAACCCCCAGGTGATCGACCTGATCCTGGAGAAGGCGATCCAGGCCTTCAATGCCGCCGAAGCCGCCCGCCGGGCGCGGGAACTGGTCAGGCGTAAGTCGGTGCTGGAGAGTTCCACCCTGCCCGGCAAGCTGGCCGACTGCAGTTCCCGCGATCCGAGCGAATCGGAAATTTACATCGTGGAGGGGGATTCGGCCGGTGGTTCGGCCAAGCAGGGCCGCGACCGTCGCTTCCAGGCCATCCTGCCCCTGCGGGGCAAGATCCTCAACATCGAGAAGACCGACGACGCCAAGATCTACAAGAACACCGAGATCCAGGCCCTGATCACGGCGCTCGGATTGGGCATCAAAGGCGAGGACTTTGAGGAGAAGAACCTCCGCTACCACCGCATCGTCATCATGACCGACGCGGACGTGGACGGCGCCCACATCCGCACCCTGCTGCTCACCTTCTTCTACCGTTATCAGAAGGCCTTGGTGGAGGGCGGCTACATCTACATCGCCTGCCCGCCCCTCTACAAGGTGGAGCGCGGCAAGAATCACAACTACTGCTACAACGAAAACGAGCTCAAGAAGGTGCTCTCTGGCTTCGGCGAGAAAGCCAACTACAACATCCAGCGCTTCAAGGGTCTGGGCGAAATGATGCCCAAGCAGCTCTGGGAAACCACCATGGACCCCGAAACCCGCACGATGAAGCGGGTGGAAATCGAAGATGCCCTCGAGGCCGATCGCATCTTCACGATCCTGATGGGCGACAAGGTGGCCCCCCGGCGGGAATTCATCGAAGCCCACAGCGCCGAGCTGGATTTCGCCCAACTCGACATCTGATGACCCCACGCCATCCGATGCCGGTTCCGGCCTGGCGCTGGGCCGCCCTGCTGGGATTTGCCTTGCTGGCCCCGGCAGCCCTGCCCGCCGGTGGCGGTGAGCGGCGCCTGCCGGAAGTCCGCCGCCGCGAGCGCCAGGCCGAGCCCCTGCTCAGCAACGGCAGCCTCGGGCTCCACTGCGCTCCCCGCTGCCAGGCGCCGGTGCTGGCGCGGCTGGAAACGGGGGCTCCGCTGCGGGTGTTGCGGGAATGGATGGAGCCCGGTGGCCGCCGTTGGCTCCAGGTGGAAGCGTCCACCGCAGCAGGGCGGGCCAGCCGC
>JBBQIH010000297.1:0-3495 GCA_038324725.1 Cyanobacteriota bacterium
TCTACTGCCGACCATTCAAGCAACCTTCTCCACCGCCGGAACTGGCCCAAGCCCCGCGGGCTTTCGTAGCCGATCCCACCGTGGGACCCCACCAGGATTAGGTTCACTGAAGAGACCGCAGAGGCTTCTGACGAAGTCGCCCCCATGACCGCCACTGTTCCGTCGAGAGACGAACTGCAGAATCAACGGCAGCAGGGGTCCAGCCAGGGGCCTCGCCCGGCTCCGATGTTCGAGCTGATCCCCTACGAGAAGTTCCGCGACACCCCGTCGGTGCGGTTCTTCGACATCACCGTGCCCAGCTCGAACAAACGGGATCTGGTGGTCCACTCGGGTCCGGCGATCAGCCCGCCCGATTGCCAGGAATCGGGCAGCTGGCAGTTCTATCTGCATCCCCACCAGGAGGACAACCTGCTGGCCATGCATGGTGGCCGCACCTTCTTCCTGGTCAACCTGGGCTGGAACTACCCGTATCACATCGTTCGCCTCGACTGCGGCGGCGACATCCTGCGCATTCCCCCCGGCACGTTCCACCGTTCCGTCTCCGATCCCGACGGCTCCTTGGTGCTCAACCAGGCCGTGCGCGAGGAAGGGGCCAGCGTGGTGCGCGAATTCCGCGTCTACAACAGCCACCGCATCCCACGGCTGTTCGCCGTGACCTCCAAGACCGCCCCCCTGCCCAAGCTCCACGGGGTGAGCTGGTAGCCGCAGGCTTCAGGTCGCCGCGGCAGCGCCGCGCAGCAGGGAGCCGAAGGCATCGGCAGTCATGGGCTTGCCCAGCAGGTGCCCCTGAAACTGGTCACAGCCGAGGTTCTGCAGCATCTGCAGCTGCTCGCGGGTTTCCACCCCTTCGGCCAGGGTCATCAGGCCCAGCTCCTTGGCCATCACAATGGTGGCCTTGACGATGGCCAGGTCGGCATCGTCCTTGCCGAGGCGGTCGACGAAGAAACGGTCGATCTTGAGTTTGTCGAGGGGCAGGGAGTGGAGCATGGCCAGGGAGGAATAGCCGGTTCCGAAGTCGTCGATGGCGAGGCTGAAACCGCTGTCGGCCAGCTGCCGCAGCTGCTCGCAGGCACGGGAGGGATCGTTCAGCAGGGCCGTTTCTGTGATCTCCAGTTCGAGATTCTCAGGGACGAGGTCGTAGCTCTTCAAGGCCCCGGCCAGCAGCTCGGCAAGGGAGGGATGTTCAGCCCCCAGCTGCAGGGCTGAGATGTTGATCGCCAGCTTCCCCAGCCGCAGCCCCTGGCTGTGCCACGCGTGCAGTTGCCGGCAGGCCTCCTCAATCACCCAGAGGCCGAGGGTGTGGATCTGGCCGGTCCTCTCTGCCAGCGGAATGAAGACGTTCGGGGACACCATCCGACCGCTCTGATCCCGCCAGCGCAACAGGGCCTCGGCCCCGGCGATCCGCCTGCCGCTGCGATCGATCTGGGGCTGGTAGAGGAGCCGCAGCTGCTCCCGATCGATGGCCCGGGCCAGGCTCAGCTCCAGCTCAAGGCGTTCGCGCAGCTGCAGGCTGATCTCCGGGGAGTAAACGCGCAGCTGGTTCTTGCCGTGCTGTTTGGCTTCCATCAACGCCGTGTTGGCACAGCGCAGCAGGGTGTCGGGGTCCTGGCCGTGATCAGGGGCCAGGGCCACCCCCAGCGAAGCGCTGGGCTGGACGGCGAGGCCGGTGCCCATCCCGGGGGTGCTGCCAAGGGTGCGGCGAATGTCCTCCGCCCACTGCAGGGCCTGACCCCGGTCCGCCGAGGCCATGGGTCGCAACAGGATGAATTCATCACTGCCGACCCGGGCCAGCCAGTCGTCCGGCCGCATCAGGTGACGCAGGCAGGTGCCGCTGGCCTGGAGCACCTGGTTGCCGATCTCATGGCCCAGGCTGTTGTTGATCGACTGGAAATTGTCGAGGTCGAGGTTGATCAGGGCAATGCTGTGGTCGTTGCCGACGGTACGCAGCAGGCGGGCCAGCTGGCGCACGGCGGCGGCCTTGTTGGGCAATCTGGTGAGGGGATCGACGAAGGCGATGCGCTCCAGTCGCTGCTGGATCTCGTGCTGTTCGCTGATGTCCTGAACCGTTCCCACCGTGAACAGTGGCTCACCGTCGTCACCCAGGGTGGTGCACCCCCGCTCCAGCACCACCTTGAGCAGACCATGGCCAAGCAGCAGGCGGTGCTCGATCCGGTAGGGCCTGCCCGAGCGGAAAGAGTCCTGGAAGGTGGCATCCACCAGGGAACGATCCTCCGGATGCACCGTCCGGAGGAACACCTCGTAGGACGGGACCGTCAGCTCCGGGGCGGTGTTGAAGATGTTGTAGGCCTCATTCGACCAGAGCAGTTCTCCGCTGCGATGGTTCAACTCCCAGCTGCCCACATGGGTGAGTCGCTCAGCTTCCTGCAGCAGTGAGCCCAGTCGGGAGCTCTCCCGCAGGGCCGTGTCCAGGTCGGTGCGGTCGCGGTGGCTGACAAGGGCCACCAAGCGACCACGCAACTCCAGCACCTGATAGCTCACGGACACATTCCGACTGGTGCCGGAACGGGCCCGGTGGCGCGTGGCGAAACTGCCTCTGGGCTGCTGCCGCATCAGCCGCAGTTGATCCCGCATCAGATCATCGGCCAGGTCACCATTCGCCTGAATCGCAGCTGGATTCAATGTGAGGAAGTGGTCCCGGTCGTAGCCGAGCCGATCGTGGGCAGAACGGTTGCAATCGATGTACTGGCCACTGGCGAGATCCAGGACGACAAGATCATCACTGCCCAGGTCAGCGGCAAAACGCAGGGCATCGCCGACGCTGTCGACGCAAGGAATCAGCCCCTGTTCTGACGGGGTGCTGAACCAGAACGATGGCACTGATGCTTCCATTCACCAGGGATGTTAGGCATCGTTTTCGGTGCTGACCAGGATGGGGAAGGAAAATCTCCTTCCCCCCTGAAGCGATTCGTGATAACTGCAGCTCTCCTGAAGATTGGACTGGGAATGTGGCCTCGGTGTACAAGAAAAGTGAAAGAAGGAGAAGAACTGGAGATCCCTGATCGCCTGCCCCGGCAATCGTTTTAGCGCTTTTGTGCTGCTCGCCTAACCCGTTCAGTCGATCCTCAGGTCGATGGTGCGATCAGTGGGGCACTGGCGCCCCTGCCAAGCAGGAGCGCCGGGAACCGGTCCGGGCGCCGGCACCGGGCAGGGTTCGAAGCGGTGGCCCTCCTGGTGCAGTCGATAGCCGACATCCCCGCCAGGTGTGCGCAGCACAAGCTCCAGCGGCATGTGCGGCTCGATCGCTGGATGCAGGCAGGGGTAGAGCCGCTGGAAGCGAAAGCGGACCGCCAGCACCTGGGGCGCCCCCTCGCCGGCGGGCTCCAGGGGCAGGGGCCGACCGTTCACCATCAGCTGGCAGTCGCGGCGGAACATCGGGTTGGCCACCACCTCGAAGCGGCGCAGGGAGCCGTCGATGAACCGGCTGGTGAAGCCCCCCTGCACCGGCGTGTCGCAGATCAGGGGCCAGGGCTCGGG
>JBBQIH010000298.1:0-3456 GCA_038324725.1 Cyanobacteriota bacterium
TGGTGCACCTCAACCGCGAGAGTACCGATCTGTTCGCCCGCATCGGCACCGCGGAAGAGGCCGGTGGTGGGGGCGGTGCGCTTGGCTCGGCTCACTGAGGCCGCTGCGAGCACCTACAGGTTCAAAGGGCCCCCAGCCCCACCTTCAACCCCTCGGTGACGGCGGCGAGAAAGGGCAGATCCAGCGTGTCGATCGTGTCGCTCATCTGGTGGTAGTGGGGGTTGCGCAGAAAGGAGGTGTCGGTGACCATCACGGCGTCATAGCCCGCATCCCAGAAGGGGCTGTGGTCGCTGAGGCGCACATCGGGCAGCGAGCGGCCGGCGTCGGGCACCGGCAGCACCTTGGTGATCACGTGCTTGCCCATGCGGCTGGCCAGGCCAGGCAACAGCGTGGCGGAGCCCAGGTTGCCCACCACAGCGATGAAGTCGCCCCGATCGCCGTAGATCGCCCGCATGGCCGGGTGGGGGTAGTTCTGGGTTTCGCAGGTGTAGGCGAGCATCTCCAGGCTCAGCATCAGTTTCAGCGTCTGGCCGCCGGCCTTCAGCTCACCGGCCAGGGCGCTGCTGCCGACCATGCCCCATTCCTCCTGGTCGAAGGCCACGATCCACACCGGCCGCCGGGGCGGCTCGGCGGCCCAGTGTCGGGCCAGCTCGATCAGGGCGGCCAGGCCGGAGGCGTTGTCGTCGGCGCCGATCGAGTGCAGGGGGCGGTCGTAGTGGGCGGCCACCAGCAAGGGGGCGAGCTCCGGGCTCTGGCCGGGGAGCCGCAGGATCAGGTTGGTGCCCGCATCGATGCCCCCCCGGAAGTGGTGCTCCTCCACGGGGCCCAGGGCACCCAGCTGTTCGCCCAGGTAGGCGCGCACCGCCATCAGGCCGATGGGATCCCAGCGGGCATGGCGGGGCCGGGCCAGGTGCTGCAGGTGTTCCAGCAGTCGGGTGTGATCGGCGGAGGGGTGATCGATGGTGAGGCCGTCAGCGGGGCACGAAGCTTACTCGCTTGACACCTGCACTGCAAGTGTGGATAATTAAGGGATGGTCAAGGTCTTCACTCCAGCTGACGCCCTCTACGGCCTCGAGGAGCTCCTCCTCGTTGCCGGCAAGCTGCTGGATGAGGAGATCTCGCCGCGCACCGTGCGTCTCTACGCCACCCAGGGGCTGATCGATCGCCCCGGCAAGGAGGGGCGCAGTGCGGTGTACAGCCACCGGCACCTGTTGCAACTGGTGCTGGTGCGCGCCCTGGCCCGGCGCGGCCTGAGCCTGTCGGCGATTGCTCCCCTCTGCGTTCTGGCCGACGCCGATCTGGAGCAGCAGCTGGAGCAGCTCGATGGCGAGGGGGCGGCGGCCACCGCTCCCTCCGCCAACGAGGCCCTCCGGTACCTGCGGGATCTGCCGTCCACGGCCGACGACACCGAGGCTTCGGCCGACGGGTCTTTGTCTTTCGCACGAAAAGCTGCCGCCATGGGCTCCGTTCTTGGGATGCTCAACAAACCCCTGTCCTCCCGCTCCAGCGACAACGGCAGCCGCTGGCTGCGTTTCAGCCTCGCCCCCGGTATCGAAGTCCATGTCCGCGACTCCGTTTTGCCCCCTCCTGCCGGCCCCCGTCGCCAGCAATGGCTCCAGCACCTCCTGGACCGGCTCAACGCCCTGCTCGACGACGCCGACCGCTGAACCCTTTCCCTGATTCCACCGCTCCTACCCCCACCATGACCCGACCCACCCTGCGCTTCCGGCCCCTGCGGCCGGCGGTGGCCTCCGATCGCCCCTCGCCCCTCGATCTGCTGCTCACGATCACCCCGCCGGTGGCGGCGCCCGATGGCGGCAGGCGCGAGCGGCCGCCGCTCAACCTGGCCCTGGTGATTGACCGCTCCGGCTCGATGGGCGGCACCAAGCTCAGCTACGCCCGCAAGGCGGCCCGCTTCCTGGCCGGCGAGCTCACCGGCCGTGATCGACTCGCCATCGTCAGCTTTGACGACGAGGTGAACGTGGTGGTGCCCTCCAGGCCCGTGACTGATCCCCAGCCCTTCATCGCCGCGATCAACACGATCCACAGCGGTGGCTGCACGGCCCTCTTTGATGGCTGGCGGGCGGGAGCCACCCAGGTGGCCGAGCATCTGGATCCCGCGGCGATGAACCGGGTGCTGCTGCTCTCCGATGGCCAGGCCAACGAGGGCCTCACCGACACCGACCAGATCGCCGCCAAGGTGGCGGGCCTCACCCAGCGGGGCATCAGCACCAGCGCCTTCGGCCTTGGCGACGACTTCGACGAGGACCTGATGGGCGCGATGGCCGCCGCGGGCGACGGCACCCTGGCCCACATCGAAACCCCCAGCCAGCTGGCCGATCTGTATGCCTCCGAGCTTCAGGGGCTGGCGGGCACCTTCGGGCGGCGGGTGAGCCTCGGGGTGCGCGGCAAGCACGGCGCCGAGGTGGTCGACCTGCTCAACGACCTCAAGTCCACCACCGCCGCCAACCACCAGCTGCCCAACCTGCGCGCCGGCCAGGAGCTCAACGTGGGCCTGCAGCTGGAGCTGCCCGCCTGGGTCCCGAATCAGGAGATCCTCAGCGTGCGCCTGGCCTGGGAGGCTCCCGGCAGCGCCGAACGCCAGAGCCTGATCGAACACCTGCAGTTGCCCGTGATGGCCCATGGGGAGCTCGATCAACTGGATTGCGATGAGGCGGTGGCGGAACAACTGGCCCTCTTCAAAGCCAACCGGGAACGCCGACGCGTGATCGCCGAACTGGATCGGGGGGATGTCGGCAGCGCCAGCGTCAGCCTGGGCAAGCTGTTCGGCGACCTGTCGGCGATGCCCGCCACCCCGAAGCTCACCCGGGAGCTCAACCTGCTCAGCGAAAAGCTGGCCCTGCTCAAGAGCGATCCGAAGCGCGGCCGCAAGCGCCTGAGCCGCGAGTCGCAGCGCTCCAGCCTCAACGTCTGGGAGAGCGACGATGAACAGACCTGAGGTGGTGGCAATCGGGGATGTGCACGGCTGCGCCTCCCTGCTCGAGCAGGAACTCACCCCACACCTGGATTCCGGCGCCGAGCTGATCTTCCTCGGCGACCTGATCGATCGGGCCCCCGAAGCCGACGGCGACCGGCGGGTGCTGGAGCGGGTGTGGCAGCTGCAGGAGAACCCCGACGCCTTCGGCTTGGCGGCGGTGACGGTGCTGCGGGGTAACCACGAGCAGATGCTGCTCAAGGCAATGGCACCGAGAGCGCCGGATGAGGACGTGGAGTTGTGGCTGTGCAACGGTGGCAACCCCAACCTCCTGCCCCTGGCCCGCGAGCGCCAGGACTGGTTTGAGCAGCTGCCATACACGGCGATCCGCGGCGACTATCTGTTCGTGCATGCGGGCGTGCGGCCCGACATCCGTCTGGAGCACCAGGCCACAGACGATCTGATCTGGATCCGGAGGCCGTTTCTGAGTCGGCCCCATGGGTTGCCTTACACCGTGGTGC
>JBBQIH010000299.1:0-3408 GCA_038324725.1 Cyanobacteriota bacterium
ATCCCAAGGGTGATGGCCTGCCGGGGGACGGCGTCGGGGTCGCCCCCGAAGGGGCCGGCGTTCTGGCGGCGGGTGTGGCCGCTGAGCGTCACGCAGCGGCAGGCCACCAGAGGCTCCGAGGGGGGTTCGTTGAAGCCCACGTGGCCGTTGAGGCCCAGACCCAGCAGTTGCAGACCGATGCCGCCGGCCGCGGCGACGGCCGCACCGTAGCGACGGGCTTCGGCCTCCGGATCGGCGGCCTGTCCATCGGGGAGTTGCACCCGGTCGAGGGCCAGGCCGAGGGGAGCCACCAGCTGGCGGGCCATGGTGGCGGCGAAGGAGCTGGGGTCCTGGGGCGCCAGCCCCACGTACTCGTCCAGGTTGAAGCTGCACCAGGTGTTCCGCACCCTGGCGGCCAGGGCGGGCTCCAGCCGATCCAGCCGTCGGGCCAGGGACGCGTACACCGGCGCCATGGTGCGTCCGGTGGCCAGGCCCAGGGGGAACTGCGGGCGCAGCCGATCCGCCAGCAGCAGGGCCGCCACCCGCTCGGCCACCGCCGCAGCATCGGCCAGAACGAGGGGCGTGATGGCGCGGCTGGTGGTGGGGGCGCCGAGCCTCAAAGGGAGGAGTAGGGGAGGATCCTGGCCCCTTGATAGAAGTGATGCAGGATCTGCCGGTAGTCCTCGCCGCGCAGGGCCAGGCCGTAGGCGCCCCACTGGCTCATGCCCACGCCGTGGCCATAGCCGCGGCCGCTCACCAGCAGGGTCGGTGCGGCCGGTGGCCGGGGGGTCCGCCAGGGGGCCTGAACCAGTCCGGACGCCAAGGATTGGATGCCCTCGGGGGTGAACACGCCCTGCAGGGAGGGCAGTGGGGGGGGGAAGGGGTAGGCCCTGGGGGCCTCGAAGTCGAAGCGGGCGAGGGTGCTGCGCAGGCCCAGCCGCTGGCGCAGCTCGGCGCCTGTGAGCAGCAGCGAGCCACCCGGTCCCGTCACCCGGGCCTGGCGGATGCGCCCGGAGCTGGTGGTGGAGAGCACCTCAATGCGGAAGGCGCCGTCGGTTTCCCGGAAGGCCCTGGCGAGTTTTTCGGGCTCGATGCGCAGCTGCCAGGCATGGACCGGACTGGCCTGGTCGAAATCGGGCACGCTCACCAGATAGGGGAGCTGCTGGCGCCAGATCTCACCGCTGTTTTCCGTCAGGCCGCCACTGCTGCTGTGAAAGACGGCGTTGATCAGGGCGGAACCGTGCACCAGCACCTGGGAGCGGGTGCTGCGCACCGCTTCACGGGTGGAGTCGGTTTCGCTCTCCACCCCCTTGTACACCTGGCTGGCCACGGTGGCCTTGAGGTCGAAGGGGGCGGCGGGCCGGCGATGGCGCAGGGCGTAGGTGCGGGCCGCCACCGCCTGGGCCCGTAGGGCCGCCTGCGGCCAGCTGGCCGGCATCTCGCTGCCCACAACGCTGGGCAGGTAGCTCTCGACGTCAATCAGGTTGATCGCCTGCAGCCGATCGCCCTCGCTGCGTACCAGCAGCCGGCCGCGGTAACGGCGCTGCTGCAGGGTCAGCATGGCCTCGCTCCCCTGGGCCGGGGCGGGATCGATCCAGGCCTGACCCGATGGCAGGGACAGCCGCCGGGGAGCACCGGCCGGCCCCTGCAGCCTCGCCTCCAGGGCCGCGCCGCTGCGGACCAGCTGCAGCCGGGCCCCGGGGGCCAGCTCCAGCAGGGTGCGCCCCGAGCCATCGCCAAGGCGCAGGGCGGCGCTGCCGGCCTCCAGCTCCAGGGTGGGGGCTTCCTGCAGCAGCACGCGCACCACGGGCACGGGGGCCGGGGCCCTGGCCTCGATGGGTACCGGCGCCGCCAAGGCGACTGGGAGCAGCGCTAGGGGCAGACCAGCGCGCCATCCGAAGCGGAGCAAGGACACGGGTGGGCGCGAGCGACAACGGGTCATTCTGGACGGCTCTCTCGGCGATGGCTACGGCGCCGGCCACCAGAGCGGCTGGCGGCGTGGCAGCATGCGCGTTGAGGCCTCCGGGTTGTGCAGGTCACCTTTCTGGGAACCAGTTCTGGTGTTCCCACCCGCGCCCGCAACGTTTCTGCCGTCGCCCTGCGTCTGCCCCAGCGGGCCGAGCTGTGGTTGTTTGATTGCGGCGAGGGAACGCAGCACCAGTTCCTGCGCAGCGAGCTGCGGGTGTCGCAGCTGCGCCGCATCTTCGTCACCCACATGCACGGTGACCACGTCTTCGGTCTGCCCGGACTGCTGGCCAGCCTCGGCCTGGCCGGCAGCTGTGGCGGGATCGATCTCTACGGACCGGATCCCCTGCGGGACTACCTGGAGGGGGTGATGCACACCTCCTCCACCCGCATCGGCTACCCCCTGCGCACCCACCGGGTGAAGGAGGCCGCAGCCCGGGGCAGCCTGGTGCTCGATGACGACGACATCACGGTGCGTTGCACGGCCCTCACCCACCGGGTGCCGGCCTATGCCTACCGGGTCGATCAGAAGCCGCGGCCCGGCCGCTTCGATGTGGAGCGGGCCAAGGCCCTGGGCATTCCCCCTGGCCCGGTCTATGGGGAGCTCAAGGCCGGTCGCAGCGTCACCCTCGACGACGGCCGGGTGATCCGCGGTGAGGCCCTGTGCGGGCCGCCCCGGCCAGGCAGCAGCGTCGTCTACTGCACCGACACCGTGTTCAGTGAGGCGGCGGTGGCCCTGGCCCGGGGCGCCGACCTGCTGATCCATGAATCCACCTTTTCCCACGGCGAGGCGGAGCTGGCCATCGCCCGCCAGCACTCCACCAGCACCATGGCCGCCCAGACCGCCCTGGAGGCGGGGGTGAAGCGGCTGGTGCTCACCCACCTCAGCCCCCGCTACGTGGCCGGGAATCCCATGACCCCCGACGACCTGGTGGCTGAGGCCCGGGCCATCTTCCCCGAGACGCTTGTGGCCAGGGACTTCCTCAGCCTTGAGGTGGGGGAGGCGGGCTGAGCCTGCAACAGTTCACGTGATTCGGTTCCGGGGGACCCATCGCCCGTGATACAAGGTCTCAGTTGCGGTCCCACCGCCATTTCGCCGGCTTCTTCCATGGCCCCCCTCCTTCTCTCAGCCGCCCCCTTTTCAGCCCTCCGCCGTGCCATCGCCCGGACCCTGCTGATCCTTCCCCTGGCCCTGCTGGTCTGCTTCGCGGGTCCCGCGGCAGCGGCCCAGTGGAGCGCCGACGACCTCACCGTGCCGGTGTCCCCTGACGGCAGCCTGGTGACCTTCACAGAGAAGGAGGTCAAGAGCGGCCGCAAGCTCTTCAACGACAGCTGCGGCACCTGCCACGCCGGTGGCATCACCAAGACCAACCAGAACGTCGGTCTGGATCCCGAGACCCTCGCCCTGGCCACCCCGCCCCGGGATTCGGTCGACGCCCTGGTTGATTACATGAAGGACCCCAC
>JBBQIH010000300.1:0-3400 GCA_038324725.1 Cyanobacteriota bacterium
TGGTCATAGATCTCGTCCTGGGTCATCGGCGGGAGGAAGCCGAAGGTCTCCAGGGTGGCGACTGTTTGATAGTCACCCACGGTGCTCTTGAAGGGCATGGGGATCCTTGTGGGGAATGGGATGGGAAGCCCAGCTCCGCTGACCTCCGGTGGGTGCACCTTTGGTCAGCGGTGGCAAGGCAGGGGGCCGTGTGTCGGCTCAGCCGATGTCGAGCTTGTCGACGGTGTCGAACTCGAACTTGATTTCCTTCCAGGTCTCGAGGGCGATCGCCAGCTCGGGGCTGTGCTTGGCGGCTTCCATGAGGATGTCGCGGCCTTCCTTCTCGATCTCGCGACCGGCGTTGCGGGCCTTGACGCAGGCTTCCAGGGCCACCCGGTTGGCGGCGGCGCCGGCGGCCGAGCCCCAGGGGTGACCGTGGGTGCCACCACCGAACTGGAGAACGGAGTCGTCACCGAAGATGGCGACCAGGGCGGGCATGTGCCACACGTGGATGCCGCCGGAGGCCACGGCAAAGACGCCGGGCATCGAACCCCAGTCCTGATCGAAGAAGTTGCCGCGGGTGCGGTCTTCGGGGATGAAGGATTCGCGCAGCTGGTCGATGAAGCCCAGGGTGGTCTGGCGGTCACCCTCGAGCTTGCCCACCACGGTGCCGGTATGCAGCTGGTCGCCACCGGAGAGGCGCAGGCATTTGGCCAGCACCCGGAAGTGGATGCCGTGCTTGGGATGGCGGTCGATCACCGCGTGCATGGCCCGGTGAATGTGCAGCAGCATGCCGTTCTTGCGGCACCACTTCGACAGACCGGTGTTGGCCGTGAAGCCACCGGTGATGTAGTCGTGCATGATGATCGGCTGGCCGAGTTCCTTGGCGAACTCAGCCCGCTCGTACATCTCCTCAGGAGTGGCGGCGGTGCAGTTGAGGTAATGCCCCTTCTTCTCGCCGGTTTCTTCCTGGGCGAGCTCGACGGCTTCGGCCACGAACTCGAAACGGTTCTGCCAGCGCTGGAAGGGCTGGGAGTTGATGTTTTCGTCGTCCTTGGTGAAGTCGAGGCCACCGCGGAGGCATTCGTAGACCACCCGGCCGTAGTTCTTGCCGGAGAGGCCGAGCTTCGGCTTGATGGTGCAACCCAGCAGGGGGCGGCCGTACTTGTTCATCCGGTCGCGTTCGACGCAGATGCCGTTCGGCGGGCCGGGGCAGGTCTTGATGAAGGCCATCGGGAAGCGGATGTCTTCCAGACGCAGGTGACGCAGGGCTTTGAAGCCGAACACGTTGCCCACCAGGGAGGTGAGAACGTTAGTCACCGAGCCTTCCTCGAACAGGTCGAGGGGGTAGGCGATGAAGGCATAGAAGGCCTCCTTGTCACCAGGGACGTCTTCGATGCGGTAGCAGCGGCCCTTGTAGAAGTCGAGATCGGTGAGGAGCTCGGACCACACAGTGGACCAGGTGCCGGTGGAGGATTCGGCGGCCACGGCGGCAGCCACTTCTTCCTTGGGCACACCTTCCTGGCCGGTGCACTTGAAGCAGGCCAGCAGGTCGGTGTCGAGGGGGACGTAATCGGGAGTCCAGTAAGTGTCGCGGTACTCCTTGACCCCGGCGTCGTACTTCTTGCTCATGGGATTGTTCGGATGGGTTCGGATGAAAAATCAGAGGGTCGTCGCGACCGCTCAGTCCTTCGATCCCAGGCCGAAGCTGCTGTTCAGCGCCGGCTCCACTTCACGGTGGGGACGGGCGATGATGTGGGCGGCCACGAGGCCGTCACCAACGCGCTCGCAGGCGTCGGCGCCGGCGCGGACGGCGGCGTTGACGGCACCGGTTTCACCCCGCACCAGGACGGTCACATAGCCGCCTCCGACGAATTCGCGACCGATGAGGCGCACTTCGGCGGCTTTGGTCATGGCGTCAGCCGCTTCGATGGCGGGGACCAGACCGCGTGTCTCGATCATGCCGAGGGCGATGCCCATGGTTTCGTTTGCCATTACCTGCTCCTGGAGGAGGGGGTGGAATGTTCGTGTGCAACCTTGCTCCTCCGTCAAACCCTCCGTCAAGCGATTGGGAGCCCGGCGGCCATCATGGTTTCTCGATCGGCTGATAAGTGCAGCTGATCAGTGCAACACAAAAAGCAAGCTTTGCTTGATCGCTGCTTCCAGCGCGGTCGCTGCGGGGCCGCCAGTCCTGTTCAGAGGGGCTCGGCGCTCGAGACGAAACCCACCCCGCCGTAGCGCTTCAGCAGGGGCCGCAGGGCCTTGCCCATGGCCGCCAGCATGGCGTCCTCCACGAACACGATCACGTGGGCATTGGCCCCCAGCCCGCTGAAATCCATCCCTTCAGAGATCTCCCCGGACGGCCCCATGCCGGTCACATGCCGCATCACCGAATAGCCCTTGGCCCCGGCCGCGGTGATGGCCTTGCAGACCCGGTTCAACTCCCGTTCGCTGAGAAACAGATCGATTCGCTTCATGGTGATGGGGCGAAGGTTCGGCGATGCAATGGCATGGAGCCTGGGCTCAGCCGACGGGGATGAAGTGTCGGGTCAGCGCCATGTAAAGGGGAATCCCGACCACCACATTGAAGGGGAAGGTGAGACCCAGGGCCGTGGAGATGTACAGGCTCGGATTGGCCTGGGGGACGGTCATGCGCATCGCCGCCGGCACGGCGATGTAGGAGGCGCTGGCGCAGAGCACCATGAACAGCAGGGTGTTGCCCTGGCTCAGGCCCAGCAGGACACTCACCAGCAGCCCCACCAGGGCATGCACAGGGGGGGCCAGCAGGGAGAAGCCGATCAGAAACGCCCCCGCCTGGCGCAGGTCCCGAAGCCGCTGCGCCGCCACGATGCCCATGTCGAGCAGGAAGAAACAGAGGGCGCCATAAAAGAGTTTTTCGGTGAAGGGATCCATCTTCTCCAACCCCGCCGGGCTGTAGGCGGCCACCACATAGCCGATCACCAGGCTGCCGATCAACAGGTAAACGGAACCGTTGAGAAAGGCCTCCTGGAGAATTTCCCGCCAGCGCAGACTGCCCCCGCCATCCTCCGCATCCCCAGCCGTCTCCGCCTCCTCTGCGGGGGCCGAGAGTCTGGCCAGGATCACTCCCACCACGATCGCCGGCGACTCCATCAGGGCCAGGGCCGCCACCATGAAGCCGTCGAAGTTCACCTCCAGAACATTGAGGAAGCTCTCGGCAGTGATGAAGGTGACGGCACTGATCGAGCCGTAGGAGGCGGAGATGGCGGCGGCGTTGTAACCATCCAGGCGTAGTCGCAAGAACAGGAAGCTGGTCAGTGGCACCAGCAGCGACATCGCCACCGCGGCCCCGATCGTCAGCAGCACCTGGGGGCCGAGGCCGCTGTGGGCCAGCTCCATGCCCCCCTTGAAGCCGATCGCCAGCAGCAGGTAGAGGGAGAAC
>JBBQIH010000301.1:0-3387 GCA_038324725.1 Cyanobacteriota bacterium
GTAGGGAACGAAGCCGGGGCCGTAGATCTGGGCCAGCCGGGTGGGGCTGAGGGCGTGGTCGGGGGTGCCGTGGCAGCGCAGGCTGCGGTTGAGACAAAGCACGCCATCACAGGTGCGGCGCACCATCTCCAGATCGTGCGACACCTGCAGGATCGTCCAGCCTTCGCTGCGCCGCAGCTGGTAGAGGAGGGTGTGGAACTGCTCCGCCGCCCGGGCATCGAGGCCGGCCTGGGCCTCATCGAGCACCAGCAGGCGGCGGGGGCGCACCACACAGAAGGCCAGCAACACCCGCTTCAGCTGGCCGCCGGAGAGCTCCGACAGCAGCCGGTCGGCCAGGTCGGCGCAGAGGGTTTTGCGCAGGGCGGCGCGGATGGCGCTGCGTCGCTCGCCGCTACCCAGCCAGGGCAGGGACAGGCCCGGCGGATCCCAGCCCAGGCCCACGAATTCGGCCACCGTGAGTGGGAAACGGCCCCGGGGCACCAGGGTCTGGGGCAGGTAGGCCAGCTTGGCGCGCAGCTCCCTGGGCAACTGGCCGCGACTGCCGAGGCTGCAGCCCAGGAACCGCACCTCGCCGGACTGGCGGGGAAGGATGCCGAGGATGGCCTGCACCAGGGTGCTCTTGCCGGCTCCATTCGGGCCCACCAGGGCCGTGTCGGATTCGGCCACCAACTGAAAGCTCACATCGTCCACCGCCGTGACGGCCTCACGCCGCACGCTCAGGTGACTGACTTCGAGAACCATTTCGGCCATCCCTCCAGCCTACGCAGGAGCCCCCTGGCTGTCGCCATCCCAACCTGCGAGCCACGAGAATGGATCCCAACGCACTGGAGCAAGACACCCCATGACCTGCATCGCCGTGAGTGGAGCTTCAGGCAAGACGGGTTGGCGGGTGGTGCAAGAAGCCCTGGGCCGGGGCTGGGGCGTGAAGGCGATCCTGCGGCCCGGCTCAGAGGTGCCGCCCGGGCTGGCCGGCGCCGAACTGGTGCGCCTGGAGCTGGGCGACACCGAAGCGCTCGGTGCGGCCCTGGCGGGCTGCGACGCCCTGGTGATCGCCACCGGGGCGCGGCCGTCGGTGGATCTGGCCGGCCCCATGAAGGTGGACGCCCTGGCGATCCGCTCCCAGATCGCCGCCTGCCGCGAGGCCGGATTGAAGCGGGTGGTGCTGGTGAGCTCCCTGTGCAGCGGCCGCTGGTTGCACCCGCTGAATCTGTTCGGGCTGATCCTGGTGTGGAAGGGGGTGGGGGAGCGCTGGCTGGCCGCCAGTGGCCTCGATTGGACCGTGGTGCGCCCGGGCGGGCTGAAGGAAACCGAAGAAGGGATTGAGGCCGAAGGCATCCGCTTCAGCGGCCCTGATCAGCAGGAGAGCGACAGCATCCCGCGGCGGCTGGTGGCACGGGTGTGCCTCGATGCGGTGGGGAACCCGGCCGCCATCGGCCGCATCATCGAGATCACCAGCAGCCGCGAGCTGCCGGCGTTGGGGCTGGACGCCTGGCTGGCGAGCAGCGCGACCTGACGGCGGCAGTAGGGTCGCGGCGGCGGCGG
Organism: Cyanobacteriota bacterium; assembly: GCA_038324725.1. Classification (GTDB taxonomy): domain Bacteria; phylum Cyanobacteriota; class Cyanobacteriia; order PCC-6307; family Cyanobiaceae; genus Cyanobium. The sequence goes on from JBBQIH010000301.1 coordinate 1,543, forward strand.
CAGCGGCGGCTGGATGCGCAAACCCACTCTCCTACTGGGCCTCACGGTGCTGATCGCCGCCGGAGCCAGCTTTGCGGCGGCCAACCTGCTGTTGCGGGAGGTCACGCCAGCCGGGCGCAGCGTGGCGGCCGCGTCACCACCGCTGCCGGGGGGTGTGGCCCTGGCGGATCCGACGCCAAAGTTTGTTGGAGAAACGCGGGTGCTGGCGGCGGAGGCGATCGACGCCACGGCCTGGGCACCGATGAACCAGGCGCTGGTGAGCCTGGCGCGCCGCTTCCTCGACTATCCCTTCAAGGGGTTCTCCCTCGATGGCGGCCCGAAGGAACAGCTGCAGCTGGATCTCACCAACTTCGACTGTTTCCTGTTCGTGGAGCAACTGCTGGCGCTGAGCAACAGCCGCAAGGTGGACACCCAGGACGAAGGGGTGGAGCGCTTCACGCAGCACGTGCGTCGGCTGCGCTACGTGAATGGCGAGGTGGACTACTGCCGCCGGCAGCATTACTTCAGCCGCTGGGCCGAGGCGGCCGAGCGCAACGGCTATGTGGTGAACCTCACCCCGTTCCTGCCCGGGGCCAGCAGCCGCACGGTGGCGCTCAATTTCATGAGCAACCACATCGCCAGCTACAAACCGATGCAGCTGGCCCGCAACAAGCAGTGCATCACGGAGCTGGAGAAGGATCTGGTGGTGCAGCAGGCGTATGTGCCGCTGGCGGCGCTGAGTGGGGTGCTGCCGTCGCTGCGCAGCGGCGACATCTTCGCGCTGGTGACGACGGTGCCGGGGCTGGATGTGACCCACGTGGGCTTCCTGGAGAAGCGCGATGGGGTGGTGGATGCGATCCACGCGGCGGAAGGGGCGGGGGTGATCCGCAGCGAGAACTTCGCGACGTATGCGGGGCGGGTGAAGGATGTGATCGGGGTGGCGATTTATCGGCCGAGGCCGAATGATGGGAGGAAAACGGGGAGTGCTAAGCCGGGGGAATGAGGGCCAGCACGTCGGCCTCGCCCAAGGTGATTCCATTGGAAAACTGAAAAGACTCAATCCTGAACTCCTTGGCAAGGAAGTAATTCGAAACCAGTAGCTGGTCCTGGCTCACGAAGTTCATTGCAAGGTTAAAGTTCTGTCGCTGAATAGAGATGAGATCAGTGGACAGCAGATTTGAGAATCTGACCGTGTCAAGGTTCGAAGGATTTAGGTCGTAGTCAGTGATCTGCTTGAGGGAACCACTCTTGGCGATCACATAGGTGTCGTCACCTTCTCCACCATTCAGAGTATCGCTGCCAGTACCAGAGAGGAGTCGATCCCGGCCTCGTCCACCATAAAGGATATCGTGGCCAGAACCCCCATCGAGAATGTCATCACCGTCGCCACCATGTAGCGTGTCATTTCCATTTCCACCTGTCAGTACATCATTCAGGACGCCACCATAAAGAAGATCGTTCCCGTCCAGACCCTTGATGCGGTTGACCATGTCATTAAAACCACCAAGGGAGTCATTTCCTGCTGTTGCCCCGCCTACGACAACCCGATCTCTCAGTTGTCTGTCACCCCAAACGACACCGTTTGAGAACTGAAAAGCTTCAATACGAAAGGCCTCTGAAACAAAATAGTTTTCAACCGAAAGCTGAACTCCTCCTGCAAGACGCAACAGCAGCTGATTACCATGACGCTCGACTGCGGTGACATCCTGGGATCGAAGATTCTGAAACATCACCACATCACGATTGCCAACCCCATAATCCAGATCGCTGATTTGCTTTCGATCTCCTCCCTGCGCAATCACATACACGTCATCTCCGATCCCGCCATTCAGGCTGTCATGGCCACTACCGGCCACCAACCAGTCA
>JBBQIH010000302.1:0-3378 GCA_038324725.1 Cyanobacteriota bacterium
GGCCACCTCCCGATTCACGGGAAGAACGTACTGGCTGTGCAGGACGATGTTTCGCTGGTGAAGCGGGCTGACGGCGAAGCGGGCCAGGGCCAGAGCCAGCCGGCGCTGGACGGGACTCGAATTGACGCCGAAGGCGAGCACCCGCTCCCGGGTGACCGGGCTGGCGCTGCCGTAGGGCCCGGAGGGCAGGGGGGCCACGCCCAGGCTCTGGCCCAGGCGTGCCTTGACGCGGGTGATGTTGATGCTGCGGCAGGGAATCCAGTCGAGGGTCCCGGCGATCAGCTCCTTGAGCAGTTCCGTCTCTGTGGGGTAAAAGGTGACGTGCTGTTGCTGGTCCGCCTGACGCAGCCAGCGCAGCCAGCCCGCCAGGCCCTGCCGGGTCACCGGCGTCACCGGCTCCCAGGCCAGAAGGCTGCTGGCGGCATCGACCGCCCCGAGGGGACCCAGGGTCCAGGCCAGGTTGGCCGCATCGAGGGAGAGACCCACCTCCATTCCCTTGGCGCTGAAGGCCAGCAGCTCGCTGAGGGTGGCGGGGCTGCGTCGGACGCGTCGCCGATCGAAACAGGCCACCTGGGGCTGCAGCTCCATGGGGAGGCCGGTCAGGCTTCCATCCGAGCGCCGTACCCGCAGCACGGAGCCCGCATCCAGCTGATCCAGCAGCGCGGCCGGGAACGACACGGCGTCGATGAGCCGCTCCCGGGCCAGATCACGGGCGGTGGATTCGTTCACCAGTAGCAGATCCGGGCTCAGGCCGGTGATGTTGCGCAGGCGGAGTTCGTTGCGCAGGCTTTCTTCCGGGAACACCTCCACCTGGAGCCGGACCTTCGGCTGAAGGGTGCGAAACGTGGACTGGAGCATGGCCGTGCGCGACCGGATCTCCTTCTGCAGTTCGCCGTCAATGGCGTCTTCACTGACACCGACAGCGATGTAGAGGGTGCCTTCGAGGGGGCGCAGCATCGGCTGCAGGCGACGCCCGTGGCAGCCCCCCAGGGAGATGATCATCGGCAGGAGCAACCCTGCCGCGACCACCTTGATGGCCGCAGGGCGCCGGCCATCGGCAGGCCGGGTGGGGCAGCGGCGGCAGAGGGGACTCACACCGGGAGGCTAGGGGTGTTCGCCCTTGGGGACACCCCTGGCCTCCCGGAACCGATCAGTCTTCCGGGTAGAGCAGCTCGGCGAGTTCGTCGGGGTCCACGTCATAGACCCGCGCCAGGGTCGTTTCGATCGCGCTGGTCACCACATCCGGCAGGAAGCGCATCGCGTTCAGGGCGTCGTCGGCGATGTCGTCGGTGAGGAGCTTGTCGCCCCCCAGCTTCTCGTCGTTGATCACCGCCATCACCCAGCTCTGGTAGGCGGTGACGAGATCGGCGAACTCGAGCTCAGGATCGTTCAGATCGAGGGCCATCGGGCGTCTCCAGGGACGGACGTTGCCTCTGCAGTTTGCCGCCTGGTCGTCAGGATGGAGCGATGGATCCGGATCCCCTGCCATCGGTGGCCTCCCTGCAGGGCACCCTGTTCGACTTCGCCATCGCCGAACTGGTGCGCGGCCACCGGCAGAGCTTTCCTCCCCTGTGGACGACGGACAGCTGGGCCAAGCTGCTGATCTGGCTGGCCCTCAGCTGTGGTTGTTCTGGCGAGGCCCGGGCCCTGGAGACCTTCGCGGCGGCCCTGGGTCCTGCGCTCACGGCCCGGATGCGGCGGCTGTTCTTCGAGCGGGAGCTGCCCGAGCTGAACCTGCGGGTGATAGCCGATCCGGCCGAGCAGCAGGTGCTGGTGCTGCCGCTGGACGCCCGCCTCGACGCGGACGTCGGCAGCACAGGGGGCATGGATCCGGAGCGAGCGGCCGCCGCCCTCGAGGCCATCGGCCTCAGTGCCCGGGTGACGGCCGATCGCAGTCGCTGGCAGCCGCTGGAGGCGCTGCTGGCCGTGCCGTGGCAATCCGGGAACGGCTGAGGCCGCCGCAGCGGCGCCGCAGGCGCCGGGACTGGGCGAAGGCAATCCCGACGCCGAGCAGGGGCAGGGGGCCGGGCGTCGGCACCGGGGTGAGCGCAAGCAGCTCGCCATTCACCCCATCGCCATCATTGGCCACGTAGATCGTGCCGTCGCGGCCCACGGCCAGCCCGGTGGGACTGACCAGGTCATCGAAGAGTGTCCGGACGCTGCCGTCGAGGCCCAGCCGCAGGATGCTGCCCGACGGGGGGCCCCAGAAGTCATCGCTGTACTGGAGCAGGTAGAGCGAATCATCCGGTCCGGCGGCGATGTCGATCAGGTTGCTGAAGCCGCCGGCCAACGTCGTCACCGGGTTGATGAAGTCGTAGCGAAACACGTCGGCGCTTCCGGGGGCAAAGGGGAAGCCCGAGAGCTGGGTGATGTACAGGGCCCCGTCGGGGCCGATGGTCAGGCCGGTGGGCACGGCCTCGGCCGGGACTTCGGGAAACGGGAAGGGGAACGGCAGGTGGGAGGTGCCGACGAGCTCCTCCGGGAACACGTTCACCAGCGAGACCTGATTGGCAGCGTCGGCCTTGACCAGGCTGTTGCCGCCGGCATCGGTGATGTAGGTGTCGCCTCCGCGCACCATCAGGGCGAAGGGATTGCTGTTGAGGCCCTGGCCGTCGGGGTTCTGGCTCGCTTCGAACGCGGCGATGTCGGCCAGGGGCGTCAGGCTGCCGGCGGCCAGGTCGATGGCGACCGTCTGGCCGAAGAGGGGGCTGCCCGCGTCGGGGATCAGGGTGGGGTTGGCACCGAAGCCGAAGACGCCGAAGAGCTGGCCGGAGCCGTTGAAGGCGAGGTCCGCCAGCCCCGTTCCCTCGGGGAACAGGGGGGAGGACTGGACCGCCAGGGACGGCAGGTTGCTGAGCGCCCGGGAATAGACGTTGGTGGAGCGATTGAACAGACCCACGGCCCCCGAGGCGCCGTAACAGAGGGTGTTGCCGCTTCCGGCGACGAGGCAGGGACCGCTGCCGCCCCGGCCCGCTTCGCTGAGCACCAGGTTGCCGTTGGGGGCGATAGCCAATCCCCGCGGATTCTCCAGCCCCGTCGCCAGGGTCCTGACCCTGTAGGCGGGGGCGGCCGCAGCCGGTTCGCCAACGGCCAGCAGGCCCGCGGCTGAGGCACAGGCTCCCAGGGCCAGGCCCAGGATCCTTCGGGGCTGAATGGAAGGGAGGTTCCGCGGCGACGATTGCATCAACAGGGCTGCATAAGGCCGCACTCTCTGCTGATGCAGAACGCCCCGTCAAGCGTCCTTCAGCACCTTTCAGGGACTTTTCGGGTCTCCGTTCTAGGTTTCCTCTCCAGACATCCCTGGCGCGGATGCGGCTGATCGGCAGCTTTGAGGATCCCGGCTATGTGGCCCTGGCCGAGGCGGCCATGGCCTTCTTC
>JBBQIH010000303.1:0-3347 GCA_038324725.1 Cyanobacteriota bacterium
GAGCGGACAGCTGCGGCGCCCCCGGCCGGCCCCCCACCCGCTGCTGGCCGGGCCTGCCGAGCGCCTGGCCCGCCAGGGCAGCTGGACCCGCCTGGCGGTGGAGCGGCTGGAGGTGCTCAGCCGGCCCGTCACCCCGATCGCCGATCTGCGCCGCACCATCGCCGTTCGTTTTGTGGCCGCGGCGGGCCCGGAGCGGGGCGGGCTGCTGGCGGCCCTGGTGCTGGGCAGCGCCGTGGTGCCGCTGCCGGCGGAGCTGCGCGCCGATTTCCGCGCCGCCGGCCTGTCCCACGCCCTGGCGGCCTCGGGGTTCCATCTCACGGTCCTGCTGGGGGCGGTGCTGGCGATCGGCCGGGGCCTTGGCCGCTGGGCTCGGCTGGCCCTGGGCGGTGGCGCCATGGCCCTGTTCCTGCTGCTGGCCGGCGCCCAGCCCTCGGTGGTGCGGGCCGTGCTGATGGGGGCCATCGCCCTGGTGCTGCTCGAGAGCGGCCGGCGTGGGCGCCCCCTGGGGATCCTTGGCCTGAGCCTGGCGGGCATGCTGTTGCTGCGGCCGGCCTGGCTCCACGACGTGGGCTTCCAGCTGAGCGCCGCCGCCACCGCCGGCCTGGTGCTGACGGCGCGACCGCTGGAGCAGGCCCTGGCCGGCGGCGCGCTCGGCTGGCGGAGCTGGTTGGCGCCCGCCCTGGCGGTGCCGCTGGCGGCCAGCCTCTGGACCCTGCCGCTGCAACTGCTCCACTTCGGCGTCGTGCCCCTCTACGCCGTGCCGGCCAACCTGCTGGCGGCCCCCCTGCTGACGCCGCTCACCCTCGGGGCGATGGCCCTGGCGCTGGTGGCCGTGCTGGTGCCGCCCCTGCTGGCGCCGCTGCTGGTGCCCCTCGGCTGGCTGGCCGCCTTACTGCTCCAGCTCGCCCACGTCGTCGCCGGCCTTCCCCTCGCCCAGTGGCAGAGCGGCCGGCCCCTGCCCCTGCTGGTGCTGCTGTTCACGCTGGCGTTGCTGGGTCTGGTGCTGCCCGGCCTGGGCCGGCGCCGGCGACTGCTGGCGGCCGGCCTGGGCGTCGGGGTGCTGGTGCTGCACCTGGTGCTGCTGGGCGGCGACCAGCTGCTGCTGGTGCACCAGGGGGAGAGTGGCCCCGGCCGCGATCTGTTGCTGGCCCGCCATCGCGGCCGCGCCGCCCTGGTCAGCACCCGCGCCGATGGCTTCAGCTGCCGCCAGGCCGGCCAGCTGGCCCAGGCTCTGGGGGTGGCCCGCTTCGATTGGGCCCTGCTGCTCGATCCGGTGGCAGCTGTCGATCCGGCCTGCTGGAGTCGTCAGGCCGCTCGGGTGGTGGCCTACGGCGATGGCGCGGCCCCCCTGGCGGCGGGGCAGCGGTTGGCGAGCCGGGGGCTGGCGGTGCAGGCCCTGGCCATGGACAGCCACGCCCTGCGCCTGCAGCTGGGCCACCAGCGCTGGCTACTGCTGCCCGATCGGCAGTCGCTGGCCAGCTGGCGATCGGGCCAACCGGCCAACGCCTCAGGGTCGGCGGCGGAGTCCGTGTGGCTGGGGTTCCGCCCCCGGCCCGCCGACCATCGCGTCCTGCTGGCCCACGGGCCGCGGCAGGTGTGGCTCAGTGGACCGGGCCCAGGTGGTTCTTCCTTGCCGCCCGGTTGGCGGGCCAGTGGGGCGAGCGGGGCGCTGGCCGCTCCGTAAGATGCAACCTGGCCGAAGGGCCTGGAGAGGTGGCTGAGTGGTCGAAAGCGAACGACTCGAAATCGTTTGAAGGGAAACCTTCCGTGGGTTCGAATCCAACCCTCTCCGTTAACCGAGATTTTTGGGGTTTTCCTGGGCGTCCCTTGACGTCCTTGGATGTACTCATAGTGGTTGCAGTGCAGTGGTTCTGGGGAATTGAGGCGTCCCAGGGCATCCTTGGAAAAACCAGGGCAGCAAAAAATAGTGGTGGTGTAATAGGTGGTGTACGATTTGGAGTGGTGGTGTAAATGCGCCATGGCTCTAACTGACGCAGCTGTTCGCGGGCTGCCACTGCGGTCTCAGCGTTACCGGGTTTCTGACAGCGCCGGCCTGCTGCTCGAGGTGGATCCGGCTGGCGGCAAGTACTGGCTCTGGCGCCACCGATTTCCGCCCACCAAGGACGGCCGCCGGCAAGATCTGCGCCTTGGTCCCTATCCAGCCGTCTCGCTGAAAAGAGCCCGCGAACTCAGAGATGAGCAGAAAAAGCTGATGCACGACCAGGGAATCAATCCCTGCGAGGCCAAGAGGCGGCACAAAAGCGAGCGCTGGGGCATCCATCAGAAGCTCTCGTTTGAGGCAGTGGCCCTCGATTGGCACCGCACCAAGAGCGCCGGCACCTGGAGCGCTCGCCATGGCGACGACGTGATCAAGAAACTCAACAAGGACATCCTCCCAGCGATCGGCAGCATGGCCATTGCGGAGATCTCCGCTCTGGATTGCCTGGGCGTATTGCGCTCCATCGAGAAGCGGGGTTCTCACGAGACCGCCAAGCGCTCGCTTGGGGTCATCAGCCTGGTGCTGGATTACGCCGTGGCCCTCGGCCATTGCACCAGCAACCCAGCCCACTCTCTCAAGCGCCACGCCCCGGTCAAGCAGACCACCACCCACTTCCCGTGCCTGCTTTGGAACGAGCTGCCCGAGCTGTTGGGGGCGATGCGCACCAACACGGTCAAAGCAGATCCCACCACTCTCAACGCCATGTGGCTGTTGGCACTGACCTTCGTGCGCACGAGCGAGCTGATCGCCGCGCGATGGGAGGAGATCGATCACAACTGGCGCGGGCCAGATGGCGATCACCGGGCGGTCTGGACCGTGCCGGCCGAGCGGATGAAAGGCAAGCGCGGCAACCGTAAGGAGCATCTGGTGCCCCTGAGTCGTCAGGCCGCGGCGATCCTGCAGGCCCAGTCCCTGCTCACAGGCCCCAAGGGCTTCGTGTTCAAAAGCTTGCGCACCAGCAGTGGATACATCAGCAACAACACCGTCAACATGGCACTCAAGCGCATGGGTTTCGATGGGCGCATGTGCGGCCATGGCTTCCGGGCTCTGGCGATGACCAACGTGCAGGAACAACTGGGGATTGACCTCCGCATCGTTGATCGACAGCTGGCTCACATCGAGAAGAACAAGGTGACTGCGGCCTACAACCGTGCCGAGTACTGGCCGCAACGGGTTTCGATGATGCAGCGCTGGGCTGACTTGCTCGATCAGGTCTGAGCCAGCTGCTGATGCCCAATCCCAGCGTTCTGCTCACTTGGGGCCGTGCCCGTTCAGCCGTTCTTCGATCCAAACCTCCAGGTCGTCCAAAGACCAGGCCACAGTGCGGGGACCAATGCTGATCTGCCTG
>JBBQIH010000304.1:0-3324 GCA_038324725.1 Cyanobacteriota bacterium
GGCCTTGCCGTCGTAGCGGCGCCCCTGGAACGGGGCGTCATCGAGGAACAGCCGCAGCATGATGCCGCCGGAGCTGTGGCCGATCAGCGTCACCTTGCCGGTGGGGGACTGGCGGGCCAGCTCGCGGGCGCTGGCCTGCACCCGATCGAGGATCCGGGCCCAGGCGAAGGCGAAGACGGTGAGCAGCCATTCGGGCTTGCCCACCGGCACCAGCCGCACCGGCTGGCCGCTGAGCTGCTCCAGCCGCCCCACCATCGGCCCATAGGCCTCCGGGCTGATCAGAAAGCCCCCGAGGATCACGATCGGCTGGGGGGTCATGGTTGAAGTCCTACCCGCGGCGGGCCGTCTCTATCGCGGCGATGTCGATCCGGATCATCTCCATCATGGCCTCAAAGGCGCGCCAGACCGCGGCCCGGTCGGGGTCGGCGATGGCGGCGGTGAGGGCGCGCGGGGTGATCTGCCACGAGAGACCCCACCGGTCCCGGCACCAGCCGCAGGCGCTCTCCTCACAGCCGTTGGCCACGATCGCGTTACAGAGCCGATCGGTCTCGGCTTAGTCGTCGGTGGCGATCTTGAACGAGAACGCTTCGCTGTGCTTGAACGCCGGCCCCCCATTCAGGCCCAGGCAGGGGAGACCGGCCACGGTGAACAACACGGTCAGGGCATCACCCTGCTGGCCCGACGGATAATCGGCTGGAGCCCGAAAGATCTCTCCCACCGCAGAGTCCAGGAAGGTTTCGGAGTAGAACGTGGCCGCCTCCAGGGCGGTGCCGTCGTACCAGAGGCAGATCGTGTTCCGGGGCACCATCCGCACGCTCAACGGATCGGCCCCGCGAGCCTAGCGAAGCTCTGGAAAACCCAGCCCGCTTGCGGGGCAATGGCCCTGTGATCGCAGATCAGGACTGGGTTGATGGACGGCAAACAGCTTGGCTTCTCTGATTACGAGCAAACCACCGCCAAGAAGCAGACCAAGCGGGAGAAGTTCCTGGCGGAGATGGAGGCGGTGGTGCCTTGGCAGGCACTGATCGAGCGGATCGAGCCCCACTACCCCAAAAGCGGTGAGAAGGGTGGGAGGCCTCCGTACCCGCTGGGCACAATGCTGCGGATTCACCTGTTGCAGCAGTGGTATTCGCTCAGCGATCCGGCGATGGAAGAGGCCCTGATTGAGGTTCCCACCATGCGCCGCTTTGCTGGCATTGATCTGATCAGCGACCGGATCCCGGATGAGACCACGATCTTGACCTTCCGCCACCTGCTGGAGAAGCACGGTCTGGGTGACCAGATCTTTGAGACCGTCAAGGCGCACCTTGGCGAGCGGGGCATGACGATGCGGCAGGGCACGATTGTGGATGCCACCTTGATAGCGGCGCCCAGCTCCACCAAGAACAAGGCTGGTAAACGGGATCCGGAGATGCACCAGACCAAGAAGGGCAACCAGTGGTACTACGGAATGAAAGTGCATATCGGCGTCGACAAGGACTCAGGCCTCATCCACTCAGTCGTCACCACCGCTGCCAACGTGCACGACCTCACCCCAGCAGCTGACCTGCTGCATGGTGATGAGCAGGTGGTCTACGGCGATGCTGGTTACCAGGGCATCGCTAAACGGCCGGAGATGGCAGGGAAGACAACCGAGTTCCGGGTGGCGATGCGCCCAGGTAGGCGGCGAACACTTCCAGATACACCAGACGGGAAGCTACAGGATCTGATTGAGACAGCCCTAGCCGCAGGCTTCTGCTTGCAGTAGGCCCACATCCGCTCCAAGGTCGAACACCCCCTCCGGGTTATCAAGCAGCAGTTCGGCTTTCAGAAGACGCGGCTACGCGGCATGGCCAAGAACCGCTGCAAGGTGAATGTGCTGGCAGCACTGACGAATCTGTTCCTGGCGCGGCGCCAATTGCTGGCAACGTGATGACCAGATGAGCAGTGTGCCCAAAAGGCTCCACATGTGGGGCCAAAGAGCCAGAAAGGAAAGAAAGTCGTCCTTGAATAAACGCCAAGCAGCCCTTGATGACAAGGGGAAGCAAAATCCAGCACTTCCAGGGCTCAGTGGTGGCTCAAACGCCTGTTGCCCAGAGTTTCCCTAGTCGACAGTGGGATTCAGCTTAGCAAGGCAGTCTTCCCACTCGGGTCTCCCGGAGTACCAAGGAGTGCGAGGTCGGCAAGCGTGCGGTGCGACCAATCAGCCTCAGGCCTGTCGCCCGTCGAACGGGAAAGGCTGATCAGGCAGCATATCGGTGAGGGTAGGAGCCCTGCGCAGCAGGCTGTGTGCCTCTGAGACTCAATCTCCTCTCCGACAAGAGGATGTTTTATGTGAGGGGTTGACTGCGAATCAATCCGCGTTGCAGTGGCCATCTTCTATCGCTAGGTTCGTGTCCCCAACAGGATCTTCATGCCTGAAGATGAGCAAGCCACTGCTGGCTGATGTCATCTGAGGTCTGAGCCTGGAACCGCGCCGACTCCCCCTACCGCCAGAGTTTGCGTCTGCCGGGCACCACGATCCAGCCGGTGTCCGGCTCCCCGTAGGCCACGCACTCTCCACCGCTGGCCGCGTGCTGGGCGGTGAGGGCGCAGAGGGCCGCATCGATCCAGTCGATGCTGGTGAGCCGCGCCAGGTCGAGGCCCGCCTGCTGCAGCAGCTCCCGGCGCTGGCGACGCTTCTGGGTCGCGTTGGCGTCGCCGCCGCGCAGGTGCCAGGTAATGGTGTGGGGGAAGGTTTCAAAGCCGCAGCGGCGGTCACCGATCGGCAGGGCGCCGGCAAGCGGATGGCTGGGCTCAAGGGCCTGAAACAGCGCCTCGCCGCGCAGCATCCAGCCGTAGTAGTGGCTGGGGTGCGCTACGGCGACCTGGCGGGTGGGCGAGGCGAAGCAGATGATCCCCTTGCGTCCCACCACGGCGCGGCACCAGCGGGCGAGGGCCTCCGCATCGCCGGTGGCCAGCTGGCCGGCCAAGGCGCCGCCACGGAGAGCCACGGCATGGAACCCCTTGCGGGCGCCGCCGACGGTCGATGCCCACGCTGGTGCTCAGGGGCATGGTGGGACGCAAGGGGATCGGCTCAGGCGGACTGGAGCACGACCCAGATCCAGCCCATGACGATCAGACCCACCAGGAAGGTGCTGAAGAGCAGATTGGATCGCAGTCGGCCCTCCGCCATCCCTGGCTTCAGAGTCGCCAGGCCGGGCCCAGGGCTGATTGAAAGTCTGATCAAGTCGTCCATCCCGGCCTGATCCCCGCCATGGTGAGCAGCTTGGCGATGTCGTGGGCCACCTCAGCCAGCCCAGCTCTCACCGAGTGGTGGCCGTGCAGCCCGAGCAGGTTGAGGGC
>JBBQIH010000305.1:0-3305 GCA_038324725.1 Cyanobacteriota bacterium
GGCACCTGCAGCAGCAACTCACGGAACTCCGCGATGAACGGGGGGATCACCACCGTGGCGACGATCAGCACCAGTAGCGTCACCAGCAGCAGAGCCAGCAGCAGGGCAATGGGCCTGGAGACGCCGATGCGTTCGCGGATGGCGCCCACCAGGGTGCAGAGGGCCATGGCGAGCACCACGGCGGCGAACAGCAGAATCAGGGCGTCACGCAGGCTCCACAGCAGAACGAGCGCCGCCAGCAGGGCGATCAGGCCCAGCCACTGGCCGAATTTCAAGCCTCCTCCTGGCCCTCCTCGGCCGTCTCGTCGCCCTGGCCGGCAAACCCGAGACCGTGGCCCTCGGCGTAGCGCTGGGCGAAGCGCATGAAGCGCTCGAAATCGGTGGTGCTCTTCCAGGTGTAGGTGGCCTCCAGGGCGCTGGCCTTGCCGTTGACGAAACGGGCCTTCACCTCACGGGTCACCATCTCGCCCTCCTCATCGAGCATGAACATGCCGGTGATGTCGCCCACCGCCTGGGGGGCCAGGGCCTGGGGCTCCTCGAACACGAAGGTGGCCTGGCCGGTGCGGCCATCCCGTGAACGCGTCATTCGGATGTCGGGCACGACCGTCTCGTCTACCCCGCGGAAGAACTGAATGGCGGCGGCCATGGCATTCTCTGAAAATGGGACTTTAGGCAGGGCTCGAACCCCCTCTCTGCTTCCCATTCCGCCAGTGCCCATCGGCCCTGACATAGTGGATCCCACCATGCTGCCTTTTCGGCTGGTCGTCTGCCCATGCTCTCCGGTCCACCGGTTTCCAGCACCGTCGATGCCGAACAGCTGCTGGAGCGTTTCCTCGCAGGGTCGGCCCGTCAGCGCCGCACCCTTCTGGGCCCGCTCGAGCAGGCCGGCCCCGACCTCCTGGATCTAATCCCGGATCGGCTCGACCGACTGGATGCCACCGGCGATGATTGGGCCGCCGGCCATCTGATCCAACTGTTGCTGGCCTCCGCTGATCCGGGCCGGCAAGAGGCCTGGCTGGCTCGCCACCCCGAGGGCTGGCTCGCCGTCGCCAGCGTCGCAGGCTTCGACTACGCGCCGCTGCAACACCAGTTGATGCGGCAAGCCTTCGAAGCGGCCGATCGCCTCACCAGCGAGCACTTGCGCCAGCTGGCTGGCGAGGCGGCCGTCCGACGCGGCTATGTCTATTTCAGCGAAGTCGCGGCGATGCCCGACACCGACCTCACCAGTCTCGACCGTCTCTGGTGCTGCTATTCCCAGGGGCGCTTCGGCTTTTCGGTCCAGGCCCGGCTGCTGCAGGTGTGTCAGGGCCAGTGGGATCGGCTCTGGCCTCGGCTCGGCTGGAAGAGCGACGGCACCTGGACACGCTACCCGGGCTCCTTCCAGTGGTCGCAGGAGGCGCCGGAAGGCCACATGCCCTTGATCAACCAGCTGCGCGGCGTGCGGTTGATGGACGCGCTTTTGCAACATCCCGCCATACAGGCCCGCCTGCTGGAGGCGCCGGCTGGTCGCGCACGTTAGGGTTCGATGAGGCGAATGGGAATTCCTGCTTGATGCAGCTCCGCTGGGCCGACTACATCACCCCCTCCACCCTGCAGCTTGCCCCGCTGGTGGAGTTGCTTCTTGAACCCATCGGCTGCGCGCTCCGCCAGGCGGAGTTGCAGCTCGGTCTGCAGGAGGCCCTGGTCAATGCCGTGCGACATGGCAACGGCTGTGATCCCGGCAAGTGCCTGAGGGTCCGCCGGATCGTCACCCCCCGCTGGGTGGTCTGGCAGGTCCAGGACGAAGGCCCCGGGCTGCCGCTCCATGCCCGCCGGAGCGCTCTGCCCTGCGAGCAGGACGCCCTTTCCGGTCGTGGCCTGTTCCTGATCCATCACTGCTTCGATGATGTGCGCTGGAGCAGCCGGGGCAACCGGCTGCAGCTGGCGGCACGGCGGGCCGTGGTCAGCGTCCGTGGGCCGGACAGCCCGGATCGCTGATCTCGGCCCGCAGCCAGGCCTGGGCGTTCTCCAGCAGGGCGATGGCGTTGCGCCGTCCTTCGCTGGACGCGCTGGAGGCCGGCTCATCAGCAGCCAGGAGTTGCACCAGGGCCGCTGCCACCTGTTCAGCCGCCCGACGGGAACGCTGGTGCTTGAGGGCGTGCCAATTCCGGTCGCCGATGCTGAGCTGGCGATGCAGGCGTTCGGCCAGGGGCAGGGCCTCAGGAGGCCACGACCGGTGGGACGGGACCGAGGCAACGACGGGGGAAGAGGCTTCGGCTGGAGCGCTGGTGGCTTCCACTGGACGATCGGACCGCAGTGGCCCCATCCTGTCGTTCCAGGCCTCGCCCTGTCGATCGCGCCGCCATGAACCGACTCCAGCGCCCCCGTCGCCCACCGTCACCCGGACTGCTGCACCATCTGGCGGCGGTGCTCAGCCTGGCCGGTCGCCCGGGGGCCGTGCCCCCCACGGGCGTGACCCTGCGGCGGCGGCGCCAAAAGCTGGAGCTGGCCCAGCGGCTGCTGGATCCCCTCCCCACCGCCCTGCTGCCCAGCACCCGGCACGGTGATCGCTTCTGGTCGGCGCTGCGCTGGGGGGGCCTGGGGCTGTTGCTGGCCTGGCTGTTGCGGCCCTGAGTCAGGCGATCGGGTCGCTGGCGAACTCGTGGGGATGGGGCCTCTGCTCCAGCTCCTCCACTTCCCGGCGCTTCAGGGCCATCCAGTCCTCCAGCAGTACCTGGCTGAAGACCCCACCGGCCAGGAGGTAGTCGTGGTCGCCAGCCAGCGCGGCCAGGGACCCGCCCAGGTCGGATGGCAGGCTGGCGCCAACAGGCGCGACGCATGGCGTAACGGTGGCGGCGGCGGTGGGTTCCAGGTCGCTGGGGGGACCGGGATCGCACTGGCGCCTCACGCCATCGAGTCCGGCCATCAGCATCGCCGCAAAGGCCAGATAGGGATTGGCCAGCCCGTCCGCCTGTCGCAGCAGCAGTCGCTGCTTGGCCGGATCGCTGCCGGCGTCGGGCACGCCGACCACGGTGGAGGGGTCATTCCTGGCGTAGGTCAGCCGCGTCGGGGCCTCCGGGCCGCTCCTCAGCCGCCGGTAGCTGTTGGTGCCGGGGTTGGTGAAGGCGGCCAGGGAGGGGCCGTGGTGCAGAAGCCCCCCCAGGTACCAGCGGGCGGTCTGGGACAGGTCGCCGTAGGTGCCCTCACCGCAGAACAGGGGCTGGCCGGCCCTCCACAGGCTCTGGTGCACCTCCAGGCCGGCGCAGCTCTTCTCCAGGGTGGGTCTCGGCACAACGGTGGCACTCCAGCCGTGGCGCCGGGCCACG
>JBBQIH010000306.1:0-3295 GCA_038324725.1 Cyanobacteriota bacterium
GGGGAGTCTGGGTTCGCCGGCGGCCGGGGCTGGCGGGGCGCTGGCCGCTGCCGTTCAGGTCGCCGCTGGCGGTGTTCTGGGGGGGAGGCACCTCCAGCTGCCGCAGGCGTTCCAGCAGGTGGGGGGGGACGCTGCCGTCGGCGCTGACGTCCATCAGCCCGCGGAACAGCTTGTCTGGGTCCTGCTCGGTTTCGACGGGATGGCGACGGTCGACCGCCCGGCTGCCGGGGGCCGCATCGCCAGCCACCGGAGTGGGCGGTGGCGGAGCCGGAAGCTTGCTGGGCAGCTGGCGGCCGAGGGCCTCCAGCCGTTCGCGGCTGCGGGCATCGAAGCTCATCGGGGCGGGCTCAGCTGCAATTCAGTGTGTCGCGGGTGAGCCGACCGCTGACGGGATTGGTGCCGCTGGCGGCGGCGCAGAGGCTGGAGAGGGCATCGCCGCGCAGGGGCACGTTGGTGAAGTCGGCGCCGTCGATGAGCACCCCACGGAATTTGGTGTTGAAGGCGAAGGCGTCGTCGAGGCGGGCGTTGCGCAGGTCGGTGCCCTCAAACACGGCCGAATCCAGGGTGGCGTCCCGCAGATCGCTGCCGCTCAGATCGGCGTCCTGGAGCTTGGCGCCGAACAGGCTGGCGCCGCGCAGGTCGGCCCCGGAGAGATCGGCGTCGCGCAGGTTGGTGAGGTTGAAGGTGACGCCGCGTAGATCGGCGCCATGGAAATCGGCTCCGATCAGCACCTGCTTGGCGTAATCCATCGCCGCCGCCACCGGCAAGGGGCCGGCCAGCAGCAGCAGGCCACCCAGAAACAGGGACAGCAGGAGGGTCAGGAACCGGGGCAGGGAGAGCGGCGGGGAGAGGGGGCTCGCCATCGGGGATGGAGCGAAGGAGTTCAGCCTAGGCAAGGGGTCCGCACCACTCCGTGGCCCGCGGAGCGATGCCGATGGGGACAGGGCGACTAGCGTGGCGATGGTTCGGTTGTCCGGCCCGTTCGATCTCCGAATCCGTGGATGGCCCAGGACCTCCAACCCAAAGACTTTCAACCCAAGGACGTCCAACCTGGGGACGTCCAACCTGGAGATGTCCAACCTGGGGACGTCCAACCTGGGAATGTCCAGCGATCAGGGACCGGAGCGATCGAGGGCCTGTTGGAGCGGATCGACAGGCCGGCGGCCCTGGCGGATGGCCAGGGGGCGATCCTGGCGGCGAATGGGGCGTTCTGCCGGCGTTCGGGACTGGACGTGGAGGCGTTGCGCCAGCGGGGACTGCAGGAGCTCTGCGCCGCTGACGTGGCACCGCTGCTGCAGGGTGCCGTGGCCACCCTGACCAGCGAACTGGCCGGTTCCCCGGTGGCCGATGGGGTGATTCCCTTATCCCTTACCCGCCTGCCGGCCAGTAGCGCAACGGAGGGGATCTGGTGCCTGCTGGAGCTGCTCGACCAGCGGGTGACCCTGGACGACCTGGACGACCTGGTCACAGCCCGCTACGCGGACGGCGCCGTGCTGCTGCACCTGCAGGTGTTGCAGCTCGACCTCGTGCGTGGCCGGCTGGGCATCGCCGCCTGCGAAGCCCTGATCGAGGAGATCGCCCATCGGCTGGAGGCGGCGCTTCCGGCCGGGGGCTTCTTCTCCCGCCAGGGGGGCGACCGCCTCCTGGCCCTGCTGCCGGGTGCGATGGGCATCGATGCGGTGCGGGACATGGCCGGCGCGCTGCTCGCCTGCCTGGAGACACCCACCACGGTGCTGGAGCACGTCATCGAGCCGTCGCTGAACGTGGGCATCAGCCGCGCTCCGGACGACGGCCATGAGTTTGCCGTGCTGCTGGAGGCCGCCACCCGGGCGCTGGAGGAAACCCATCGCCAGCCGTTCCCCAGCTGCAGCATCGCCTCGCCGGTGGAGCGGTCCGTCCAGCTTCAGGAACTGCTGGCCCGTCCTCTGGCCCTGGCGATCGAGCAGGAGCAGCTGGAGCTGGCCTATCAACCGATCATCGAGCTGGAGTCCGGCCGTGTGATCGCCGCCGAGGTGCTGTGCCGCTGGGATGATCCGGTGCTCGGCCGCCAGTCCCCCGCCGACTTCATCGACGTGGCCGAGGCCACGGCACAGATCTCGTCTTTGGGGCGCTGGGTGATGGAGCGGGCGTTCGAGGCCCTGAATCGCTGGGACGTGGCAGGGCTGCAGCTGGGCAAGATCTGCGTCAACGTCTCACCGCTTCAGGTGCAGGATCCCGCCTGGAGCAGCGACCTGCTGATGGCCCTGGAACGCCACCAGCTGACCCCCGATCGCATCATCCTGGAGCTCACCGAGGGCAGCATCCTGGAGATGTCGAACCACGTGGCCAACCAGCTGCGGGACCTCAGGCGGCAAGGCTTTGAGCTGGCCATGGATGATTTCGGCACCGGGTATTCCGGCTTGCAGCGGCTCACCGAGCTGCCCTTCAGTGCGGTGAAGATCGACAGGAGCCTCATCTCTGCGATCGACTACGACCAGCTGCAGCAGGCCATGCTCAGTGCGGTGATCCGGCTCAGCGAGGCCACCGGAATCATGGTGGTGGTGGAGGGGGTGGAACGCTCCCGGCAGCGGCAGATGCTGCTCACCCTCGGTTGCCGCCACGGCCAGGGCTACCACCTCTCGGCACCGCTCCCCGATCGCGACCTGGAGGCCCTGCTCCAGAGTCAGATCACTCCAGCGGCCTGAGCGGCCCCACCAGGATGCTCTTGAACGTCCCCTTGCTGCTGTCGGTGGATGTGGGGGATGGGCGCTCCGTGGCCGGCCTCTCCAAGGCAATCCAGCTGTCGGTGGCGCCGGTGTTCCTGTTCACCGGTGTCACCGGGCTGTTGAGCCTGTTCAGCTCCCGTCTGGCCCGGATCATCGATCGCACCCGCGTCATTCAGGAGGCCCTGGCGAAGAGCCGGACGAAGGGGGAGGACGATCCCGAGGACGGGGACCGGCTGGAGCAGGTGCTGGTGGTCCAGCGGCGTCGGACGTTCCTGATCAACCGCGCGATCCTGGCGGTCACCATCACCGCCCTGCTGGTGGCCGCCGTGGTCGCGGTGCTGTTCATCAGTGCCGTGGCGGCCCTGGACGTGACCGCCATCGTGGTGCCCCTGTTCGTGGCGGCGATGGGCGCCATGATCGTGGGCCTGCTGCTGTTCCTGCTGGAGGTGCAGCTGGCCATCAGCCAGAACCCGCGCCGGTACTACTGAGACCCACGCCGTTCGTGGGCGCGACGCTCGCGGGGAACCCTGGAGCAGATGAGCCCTCCCCATGCCCCCCAGCCCCGCCCAGCGACAGGGAGCCTGGGCGGA
>JBBQIH010000307.1:0-3220 GCA_038324725.1 Cyanobacteriota bacterium
GCCCCCCCAGCAGGCTGATCAGCACCACAGCCAGGGCTTCGTCGGGGCGCCCGCGGCGAAGGGCCAGGCTGATCTGCAGCATCCAGCTGCTGAAGGTGGTGAGCGATCCGCAGAAGCCGATGCCCCCCAGCAGCATCAGCCTGGGGCGAGGGGTCGGCTGCGCCGCGATCACGCCGATCAGAAACGTGCCGAGGAGGTTGGCGATCAGATCGGACTCGATCAGTCCGGCAGGCCCCCCCACCAGGCCCTTGCCCCAGTCCTCCAGGTGCCAGCGCAGCAGGGCTCCTGGCACGGCTCCGGCGGCCACGAGCAGCAGGTCCCGTGCCTCGCGGCGCAGGGCGGCAGGGCCTCCGGTCGGGGACGTTGCCATGGCCTGTCCTAGAAGCTGCCCAGGGCCAGGCCGGCGGCCACGGCCAGCAGCCCCCCCAGCACCGAACCGCCACTGAGCAGGACGGCCTCCCGGCGTTGGTGCCGGTCCAGGGTGTCGTGCAGTTCGGCGATCCAGGTGGAGAAGGTGCTGAAGCTGCCCAGGAATCCCGTGCCCAGCAGCAGCAGGGAGCGGTCGGCCGCCACCCCGCAGCTGGCCTCCAGACTCACCAGCAAACCGATGCCAAAACAGGCGACCAGATTCACACCGAAGGTGCCCCAGTGCTTGCGGGGCAGCATCGGCTCGAAATGGTTGACGACCCGGAAGCGCAACCAGGCCCCCGGCACCGCTCCGATCGCGACGAACAGGGCGTCATTGCCCACGGCCGTTGCCATCTCAGATCTTTCCACGGGGCCCACGGCCCCAGCGCTCTCGCCCGTCCAGCAGTGCCCGCAGCTTGCGCTCCAGCACCACCGACGCCGGCACCAGGGTGATCAGGTTGGCGACGATCACCGGCCCATCGGCCTTGAGCAGTCCATAGGCGGCCCAGCCCAGAACCCCCAGGGTGAACAGGCCATACATCCGCAGCGAGATGCCGCTGGTGTCGCCGCTGCGCACAGTCTTCACGGCTTGGGGGAAGAGGCTGAGGGTGGTCAACGAGGCGGCCCCATAACCGAGGGCACTCACCGCGAAGGACTCCATTGGCGCTGGCCGCTGTTGTGAGCAGCATGACGACATTCCGCCCGTTCCGCCGTGGTCTTGAGCTTCCGCGAACTGCAGGGGCAGCTGCAGGCCCCCTGGGGCCGGGAGCATGGCGACGCTGGCGGCACTGGGGCCGGTGCGGACTTCGATCTGCTGATGGTGCCGTCGCTCACCATGGATCCCTCCCAGCTGGCCCTGGTGACAGGCGCCCACCACTACGAGGAGCGTCAGCTGTTCTCGCTGATGCGGCTCCGCAATCCCGGGGTCCAGGTGGTCTACGTGACCAGCAAGCTCCTGCCGGAGTTGGTGGTGGACGCCGTGCTGGAGCTGATGCCCGGGGTCCCCACCTCCCATGCCCGCCGCCGGCTGCACCTGTTCGACACCGACGACGGCTCTGCCCGACCGCTCACCCAGAAGCTGCTGGAGCGTCCGGCCCTGCTGGGGCGGATCCGGGAGCGGCTGCGGCCCGGCCGCAGCTTCATCAACTGCTACGTGGTGACGGAGCTGGAGAAGACGCTCTCCGAACGCCTGCAGGTGCCTTTGCTGGGCACCGATCCGGCCCTGGGCTACTGGGGCACCAAGGCCGGCAGCCGGGAATTGTTCGCCCGCTGCGGCGTTCCCCATCCCCCCGGCAGCGGGTTGGCCCACAGCTCCGGGGATCTGGCCGAAGCGGTGGCCGATCTCTGGGACACCCACCCCGCGCTGGGCAGTTGCGTCATCAAGCTGAACGAGGGCTTCAGCGGCGAAGGCAATGCCCGGCTGGCTTTCACCCCCCTGAGCCTGGTCGGTCTCTCCAGGCGGGAGCGGGTCGCCCGGCTCGCTGAGGCCCTGGAGGCCCTGCCGATGCCGGCGGCCGCCTGGAAAGAGCTGCTGGCCCAGCAGGGGGCACTGGCCGAGGCCTGGCTGGAGGGTGGAGAGGCGCTGTGTTCGCCGAGCGTGCAGGGCACCATCCATCCAGGGGGGCTGGTGGAGGTGCTTTCCACCCATGAGCAGATTCTCGGTGGCGCCGGCGGCCAGACCTACCTGGGCTGCTGCTTCCCCGCCGACGAGCCCTACCGGGTGGCGTTGATGCAGCATGGCCAGGCCGTCGGGCAGGCCCTCGCCGCCGAAGGGGCCCTGGAGCGCTTCGGGGTCGACTTCATCGCCCGCCGCTTCGGCGAGCGATGGGATCTTCAGGCCATCGAGGTCAATCTGCGCCAGGGCGGCACCACCCATCCCTTCATGGCCCTGCGGGCGATCACCGCCGGCAGCCTCGAACCCGCCACGGGTCGTTTCCTTTCCCCCACGGGCCAACCGTTGCACTACCGCGCCACCGACAACTTCAGCGACCCTCGCCTGCGGGGCCTGATGCCCCTCGACCTGATCGACATCGTGGCGGAGGCCGGCCTGCACTACGATCCCGCCCGGTTGCAGGGCAGCGTCTTCCACCTGCTGGGCTGCCTCTCGGAGTTCGGCAAGCTGGGCATGACCTGCATCGGCCGGGATCCGGAGCAGGCTTCCGCCGTCTACCGCTCCACCGTGGCCGAGCTGCTGGCCGGCGCCAGCGTCCGCAGCGTCGCCCCCCTTCCCCTGCCGGTCGGCTGATGGCCAGGTCCGCGCAGGGCAGGATGGATCAGCACAGGGGGCGCATGGTCTCGATCAACGACCGCGACGACGACGGCGCAGGGCGCCCCCCACAGGCCCCCCTGGGCCCGCCGCTCTGGACCGGCTGGCTGCAGATCGGCCTGAGCACCATGCTGGCGGTCCTGTTCCTGGTGATCCTGAGCAAGGCGCAGGAGCAGAACCAGCGGCTGATGCGGCTGGAGCAACGCCTGCAGGGACTGGAGAACAGCCGGGCCCTCGATCGCACCTCCGTACTGGAGGAGCAGCAGCGGGCGATGGTGGGACGCCTGCAGATGCTCGAGACCAGCGCCCAGCGGCTCGAGGCCCTGGAGCGGCAGCA
Organism: Cyanobacteriota bacterium; assembly: GCA_038324725.1. GTDB lineage: Bacteria > Cyanobacteriota > Cyanobacteriia > PCC-6307 > Cyanobiaceae > Cyanobium. The sequence goes on from JBBQIH010000307.1 coordinate 3,012, forward strand.
GGAGCAATGGCGGTCCGCCCTGGCCGACATGCAGGGCCGCGCCGTGCGGCGTCCCCAGGCGGATCCGGATCCCTTTCCCGCTGCGCCGACGCCGTCGGCCGGCCCTGGCCGCCCCAGCCCCCCTCTGTCCGACCGCGGTGATGGCGGTGTGCTGCGCCCGCCGGCGCCCGGCAGCCCCTGAGGAGGCTCCGCTTCAGCCCTTCACCGCA
>JBBQIH010000308.1:0-3195 GCA_038324725.1 Cyanobacteriota bacterium
CCGGTGCGGTCCTGGGGGGCGTGGGTGATCTGTCCCCGCTGGTTGCGGGGTCCATCCATGGGGTGCCGGCCGAGGCGGACGCCTTGCCAGCTGTGGCCTCCCCCAGGGGCGGGTATGGCGTCCGCATCGACGTGCTCACCATGGATGGACCCCGCATCGAGCGGGTACAGATCACCCTCGCCAGCATGGACGGAACCTGATCATCGATAATGCGCCCATCTGCTCTGCCCCTGCCATGAACCCAGTGCGCGTGGGTGTCATCGGCATCGGCAACATGGGTTGGCACCACGCCCGGGTTTTGAGCCTGTTGCGGGATGCCGAACTGGTGGGCGTCGCCGATCCCAACGAGGCCCGCGGCCGCCTGGCGGTCGAGCAGTTCGACTGCCGCTGGTTCCCCACCTACGAGGACCTGCTGGGCGAGGTGGAGGCTGTCTGCATCGCCGTGCCCACCCTGTTGCACCATCGGGTCGGCATGACCTGTCTGCAGGCGGGGGTGCACGTGCTGATCGAGAAGCCGATCGCCGCCACCCAGGAGGAGGCGGCCGATCTGATCCGCGCGGCTGAATCCGCCCGTCGCCTGCTGCAGGTGGGCCACATTGAGCGTTTCAACCCTGCCTTCCGGGAGCTGCTGCGGGTGGTGGCCAACGAGGAGGTGGTGGTGCTGGAAGCGCGGCGCCACAGCCCCAATGGCGACCGGGCCAACGATGTGTCGGTGGTGCTCGACCTGATGATCCACGACATCGATCTGGTGCTCGAACTGGCTGCCTCCCCCGTGGTGCGGCTCGCCGCGGCCGGTGGCCGCAGCTCCGATGGCCCGATTGACTATGTCAATGCCACCCTCGGCTTCGCCAACGGCGTGGTGGCCAGCCTCACGGCCAGCAAGATGGCCCACCGCAAGATCCGCAGCCTCAGCGCCCACTGCCGCAGCAGCCTGATGGAAACGGATTTCCTCAACCGCAATCTGCGCATCCACAGGCGCTCCCACGAGTCGGTCAGTGCCGACCACGGCGAGCTGCTCTACCGCAACGATGGCTTCATCGAGGAGGTGAGCACCACCTCGATCGAACCCCTCTACGCCGAGCTCGAACACTTCCTCCAGTGCGTGCGGGGCCGGGAAACCCCTGCGGTGGACGGCCTTCAGGCCTCGCGGGCGCTGCAGCTGGCCGACCTGATCGAGCAATGCGTCGAGCAGCCCAACCTCTGCATGGCCCTCGAGGCCCCGATCTAGACGGCCAGCCGCCGGTTCGTCCGGTCCAGGGGGGCCAGCTCCAGGTCGGTGAGTTCCTGAAGGGCCAGCAGTTGCCAGCGGCGGCAGTCGGCGGGGGAGGAGCGATAGAAGAGGTCCCAGGCTTCCGCCTTGTGGGGGCCGTAATCGGCGATCGGCACCTCGGGATGGCACTGCTGCCAGCCGACGCGTACGGCGTGACCGATCACCACGTCAAGGGCCAGATCATCGTCGAAGTGCACCTGGGGGTTGGCGGCCATGAAGGCCATCAGGGTGAGCAGGGTTTCAATGCACAGCCGGCGGTACTCCGGGGCTTCGATCTTGCTCAGGAGGTGCTCCACCAACATGGCGAAGTTCTTTTCCCCTGGCGTTTTCTCCCGTAGAAGGGGGGCACTCTCCAGGCGGTTGCGCCGCTCCAGCTTGTCGCCGATCACCAGGCCCCGGCAGTGGTGCAGCAGGTCCCAGATGCCTGGGTAGAACTCTTTCGGCACCCGTTGCAGCGCCCCCAGCCGCATGCGGTGCTGCAGCCAGCTGCCGTCCTTCGGCAGTTCGGCCAGGGGATCGGGAACCTCCCAGCGCACCCGTCCGCGCAGGTGCAGCTGTTCCTTGCGCTGCAGGGAGGCCCGCGCATGTTCCACGTCGGCCAGCACGGCCTGGAGCCGGCGGCGGATGGCGTGGGGGGGCAGGCTGCAGAGGCTTTCGAAGGCCTCACTGGGGCTGAGGTTGGTCTCGGCCGCCAGCTCGCCGGTGAGCAACAGCAGGAACTGGCCCAGCTGCAGGGTGAGGCTGCCGCTGAGCAGATTCACGTTGGAGCGGGCCAAGGCGTCGATGGCCAGCAGCAGCTCCTGCTGGAGCATCCATTCGCGACCGTCCTCGCCACTGAAGCGGCGCACCATGGCGGCGATGGCCAGGCTGCCCTCCGGCTGGCTGAGCAGGGAGTCGTGGGTGTAGTTGCGGCCCACCACCACGTGCTTCTGGCGCAGGAGCAGATCGGTGAGGGCATCCTCCAGCTGGGGATGCACCAGGCCCATGGCCCCGGCGGCGCGGCGCACCACACTCCAGTCGGCATCGGCCAGGCCGCGGCGGTAGACCTCCTCCAGCAGCACCATCAGCCGCACCCCCGGACCGCTGCGGGGTCCCTGCAGGCGGGCATTGGGGCCGAGCCGGCGGCACAGCAGTTCCAGCACCTCTGCCTGCTCCTCCAGCAAGCGGCTGCTCCAGAGCCGATCGACCAGATGGGCCAGCGGGACGTCCTCCAGCTCCTGTTCCTGGCGGGCGGTGAGCGGCTGGTGGCTGGCACTGGCCGGCAGGAGGGTGTGGCCGTCGGGCACCAGATCACAGGCGGCCAGGGCCTGGGGTGGCAGGTCCACCAGGCTGGCCAGCGGCACCAGCTCTTCCAGGGACACCAGGCGCACGGGCACGGAGCCCAGCTGGCCCCGCTGCAGTTCACGGCCCAGGCCCAGGAACGCCTCGGGGTCCCTCCGGAAGGGGCCGGCATGGACCGGCACGAGCAGCAGGGGGGCTCCGGCGCCCCGCCAGTGGCGCCGCAGCACCCGCACCTCGGTGGCCACGGTGTCCACCAGCACCTGGGCATCGTCGGCCAGGTAGAAGGTGTCCTCCTCCAGCACCGCAGGCAGGAAGCCGATCAGCTCGCCGTTGTGGCGGTAGAGCCTGGCGGTCGCCTGGGTCTCCATGCGCACGGGTGGATGGCCGGAGAGGCCCAGCCGCGCGTTGGCGCCCACCGTCGCCAGGCGCTGGGCCAGCTCACGGGAACTGGCCACCCGCAGGGGGAGCGTCTCGCCCGCCGGCAGCGGCTGCACCGGCAGGCCGGCCTCCGCCAGGGCCGCAGCGACGCTGGCATCGGCCGGAGCCAGGGCCACCAGCACCTCCTCGGCCCCCGGGGGGCTGGGGTGGCGGCGGCCGCAGGGATCGAGATCGTCGGCGGTGATCAAGCCGTGCAACAGCAGATC
>JBBQIH010000309.1:0-3191 GCA_038324725.1 Cyanobacteriota bacterium
AGGTTGTCCTTGATCGCCAGGGGGATGCCGGCCAGGGGGGGCAGGGGCTCACCCGCCGCCCGGGCCGCATCGATGCGGTCGGCATCGGCCCTGGCCCGCTCGCTGGTCACCTCCAGGAAGGCATGCACGGTGGGGTCCACCGCCGCGATGCGCGCCAGGTGGCGATCCGTGAGCTCCCGGGCCGACACCTCGCCCCGTCGAAGCTGCTCCCGCCATTCGGCGATGCCCATCCAACCGCTAGCCAGCTGCGATGGACGCTATCAGTCGGCCAGGTCGGGGGATTCGGTGAACGGCTCGCTGCGGCCGGTGCGCAGGCACTGGTGCTCCAGGGAGGCCGGTGACTCCGCCCGCAGATCATCGAGGAAGGCGGGCAGCGCCCTCTCCAGCGTCTGCCGGCGCACAAAGGGGCCGAACCAGTACACCGCGTCGGGGGAGCGGGTTTCCACCCGCGCCCACCAGGCCAGGCCCAACCCATTGGCGATGCCGCGCGTGGGCCAGAGCAGTGGATTCATAAAGGAGGGGTGGCGTTGTAGCCATTCTGGGGGGCGGCTGGGGCCAGCCCCCCGGCGGAATCAGAGGCGGATGTCACCCTCGAAGCCTGGGGCGTTCGCGGGCAGGTAGGGCAGCGTCTCCAGGGAGACCTCCTGGGGAGATTCCAGAGCGGGCCCATCGAGCGTCCCGCTGGCGGTCGGCTTGGCCATCGCCTCCATTTCGCTGTCCACAGGGGGTTCCGGCTCTCCTTCGCCAGGCGATTCCTGGTGCTGCCAGGCGGGTGGCTCGGTAGGCGCTTCGATGGCGGCGGCTTCGACGATGGCCGCTTCGACGATGGCGGCTTCGCCGGTGGCGGCTTCGACGGTGGATGGCTCTGGAGTCACGACCTCCGGGGTGGTGGCTTCGGGCCCATCCTGGGTTGGCAGCTCAGGCTCGCTCGGCAGCTCGGGATCGGGCGGCGCCGGCATCGAGGGGCGCACGATCCGGGGGGCGGGCGCGGAGCCCGTCAGGCCCCGCATCCAGCCCCGACGGGCCACTTCGTAGAGCAGCAGCGCCGTGGCCACCGAAGCATTCAGGCTCGGTGTGGCGCCCCGCAGGGGGATGCGCACCAGCTGGTCGCAGGACCGGCGTGTCAGCAGCGACAGGCCATCCCCTTCCGAACCGGTGACCAGCACCAGGGGACCGTCCAGGTCCACCTCCTCCAGGCTGACCGTGCCCTCCTCCGCCAGACCCACCACCCGGTAACCCTCCTGCTTGAGGGTGTCGAGGGAGCGGTTGAGGTTGACCACCCGGGCCACTGGCAGATGCTCCAGGGCGCCGGCGGCCACCTTGGCCACCGAGCCGGTAAGGCCGGCGTTGCGGCGTTGGGGCAGCACCATGCCGTGGGCACCGAGGGCCTCGGCGCTGCGGACGATGGCCCCAAGGTTCTGGGGATCGGTGAGGCCATCCACCGCGATCAGCAGGGGGGCCTCACCGATCGCGCGGCAGCCTTCGATCAGGCTGGTCAGGTCGAGGGTCTCGGCGGCGGCGGGCTGCAGCACGATGCCCTGGTGCACGGCGCCACCGGTGAGCTGGCCCAGGCGCGCCCAGGTCACCTCCTCCACCAGCACGCCGGAGGCCTTCGCCTCCCGCAGCAGCTGCAGGAAACGTGGGTTGAAACGCATCTCGGGCGTGCACCACACCCGGTGAATCGGCCGGCCGCTCTCCAGGGTGGCCTGGGTCGTGTGGCGGCCCCAGATCAGGTCGCTGGGGGCGGCGGCGGCAAACGCGTCGGCCGCGCCACGGAAATCGACATCGGAGCCGTCGGACTCCGGCCGATCCGGACCACTGCGCCCCTGGAAGGTTCGTGGGGCGCGGTCGGCGTCCCGGAACAGGGCTGGTCCGCGGCGGGCCGGAGCCGACCGCGACGGGATGGGACGGCTGGAGCTCGGTCGTCCGGCCCCACCGCGGCCTGGGACGGGGCGGCCGAAGGAGGGGCGGGCGGGAATGATGCGATCACCTCCGCGCCGTTCGCGGCTCGGACGACCGGCGCCGCCGCGGGAGTCGTCGGGGCGATCAGCGCCGGGGCGGCCTTCGTAGGGGCGCCGGCCGTAGGGGTTGCCGGCCGCACGGTCGGGGCCACCCGGCCGCTCGCCCGCGCGCTCGCCGCCCCGTTCCCGCTCAAAGGGAGGCTTGTCACGGCCATAGGCCTCTCCAGGGCGCCGGGGTCGGGCGGAGCCGAGGCGGCGGGGAGTGCGGTCAGCACCGGAATCAGGGCGACGGTCAGGACGCCGGTCGGGGCGGCGATCACCGCGGCGGTCGGGGGAGGGGCTCATGGGCTGGCGGAGGGGGGACAGGGTTCGGTCTTCTCGAGATGGTCCAGCAGCTCAGCCAGCCGTCTGGGGTTCTGCAGAAAAAGCCATCCCAGCATCGTCTCAAATCCCGTGGCCTGTCCGTAAGCCCGGGGGGTGCCGCGGCGGGGACCCCGTCCGGCCTGGTTGCGACCGCGCAGGACGAGGCGGCGCTCCGCCTCACTCAGCAGGGGATCCAGGCGCCGCAGGGCATCGGCCTGGGCTTCCGCCTGCACCTCCGCCACCACGGCCAGGTGCAGGTCGGCCGCCCGCGCCGGCTGCCGGCAGTGGCGCAGGCGCTGGTGCAGTTCCCAGACCGCATCCCCCAACCAGGCCAGCTGGGCGGTGGCCAGGGGCGTGGCTGGTGCCCGGGTGGAGACGGAAGCCAGCCAGTGGCCGGCCCCCTCAGGCGGGGGCGAGGCTGCCAAGGGCGGACTCCAGATCGGGTTGCAGGTGCAGGAAGGCCTCCAGGCGCACCAACTTGACGGTCTGGACGACGCGGGCGTTGCCGACCAAGAGGAACTGACGGGAGCTCTCGTTGAACAGCTTGGCCAGCTGGACCAGGGCACCGAGTCCGGAGGAGTCGATGAAGTCGATGCGGCTGAGGTCAATGACGACCGGGAGGTTGTCCCCCTTGTGCCGATCGCTGATGAACTCGGTGAACTGCTTGTCGGAATAGGCGTCCAGTTGCCCCGTGAAACTGAACAGCAGGCACTCTTCCCGCCGTTCGCTGCCCCCTCTCAGGGAGACGGTCAGTCGCTGCAGGTCGGTGATGGCCCCAGTCCTCAAAGGTGTTGAACGCGCCGCACTGTAGAGACCCCTATCCCGAATCAGGGAACCGCAACGAAACGTGCCGATTCAACGGCGTTC
>JBBQIH010000310.1:0-3184 GCA_038324725.1 Cyanobacteriota bacterium
GTTGCGCTGCGCCTCCCTTTGCTCCAATGCCCGTCTCGAGGCGGCGGTGGCTGGGGCTGGTGGAACCACCGAACCGTGGCTGGCGGTGGGCGATCCCACCGAAACAGCGATGCTGATGGCCGCCGCCGAAGCCGGGCTGGCGCCGGAGGAGCTGCCGGGACGGCACCTGCGACGTCGGGAGATCCCCTTCGATTCCCTCCGCCGCCGCATGACCGTGCTGGTGGACTGGAGCGACCATGCCGATGATCTGCCGATCGCCACGGGTGGCTCCCTGCTGATCACCAAGGGGGCGCCTCTGGAGGTCCTGGGGCACTGCACCACCTGGCTTGCCCCCCATGGCGACACCGCCATGGACACCGCCCTGCGCCAACGGGTGGTGGCGGCGAACGATGCGCTGGCCAGCAGAGGCTTCCGCGTCATCGCCGTGGCGCTGCGCCGCGGAGACGCGGGATCCACCACGGTTCCGGGCGATGCCCTGGAGAGCGCTCAGAGCTTCCTCGGTCTGCTGGGTCTCTACGACCCACCGCGGCCGGAGGTGCCCGAGGCGATTCGCCAGTGCCGAGAAGCCGGCATCAAGGTGACGATGGTCACCGGCGACTATGGCCTCACGGCCCAGGCCATTGCCCAGCAGATCGGCTTGCTCGATCCCCCCAGCTCCACGGGCCGGTCAACGGCACAACAGATGGCCAGCGCCGACCCAGTTCGGGTGATCGAGGGCTCCACCCTGGCCCAGATCAGTGACGTGCACCTGCGCCAGCTGCTCAAGTACCGCCGCCGGCTGGTGTTCGCCCGCATGGCGCCGGAGCAGAAGCTGCGTCTGGTGCAGGCCTACCGCGCCCTCGGCGACGTGGTGGCCGTCACCGGCGATGGCGTCAACGATGCGCCGGCCCTGCGGGCTGCGGATGTCGGGTTGGCGATGGGGGTCAGCGGCACGGACGTGGCCCGTGAAGCCGCCGACATCGTGCTGCTCGACGACAACTTCGCCACGATCGTGCAGGCCATCCGCTACGGCCGGTCGGTGGTGACCAACATCGGTCGCTTCATCACCTATGTGCTGGCGTCGAACGTGCCGGAGGTGCTGCCCTTCCTGGCGATGGTGATCGCCGGGATCCCCGCCGCCCTCACGGTCCTGCAGATCCTGGCCGTCGACCTGGGCACCGACCTGTTGCCCGCCCTGGGCCTGGGGGCAGACCCACCCGAGCCGGGGGTGATGCGCCTGCCGCCACGCCCGAAAGGTCTGCCACTGCTCAACCGCGCCGTGCTGGTGCGCGCCTATCTGGTGCTGGGGGTGGTGGAAGGGCTGGTGGCCATGGCGGGGTACCTGCTGACCTGGCGTGCCAACGATGTGGGCTGGAGCCAGCTGCGCCTCCTGGCCCCCCAGCTGCTGCACCACACGGCCGCCGCCAGCGTGGTGGCGATCCAGCAGCAGGCCACCACCGTCACCTTCTGCCTGATCGTGGCCGGCCAGATGGGCACCCTGCTGGCTTGCCGCAGTGACCACCGCCCTGCGTGGGCCATGCTGGGCCTTCCCAATCCTTTGCTGTGGCTGGGATGGATCAGTGAACCGCTGCTGGCCAGTGCCCTGGTGCTGGTGGCTCCGGTGGCGGCCGTGTTTGGAATGGCTCCATTCCCCCTGGCCTGGCTGGGTCCGATGGCCCTGGCTCCGGTGCTGGTGATCCTGGTGGATGCCGTCGACAAACGCTGGCGCACTCCGCGCTGAGCAGGGTGCGCTGAGCAGGGTGCGCCTCGCCTCAGCAGATCCGTGGCAATAGTTCGCCGCTGAGGGGAATCAGCACCCGCTCGCTGCCGAAGGGGGTGCGCAGCAGCACCCGGCCCCGGGGGGGTCCGCCTCCTGAACCTGCCGCCGCCACCCGGCCGATCCAGGTTCCCCCCGCCGGAGCCAGCACCGCCAGGGCCCGCTGCCGATCCGCCTCGGGCACCACCGCCAGGAACCGGCCCTCGTTGGCCAGGTGCAGCGGGTCGAAGCCCAGCAGCTCGCAGGTGCGCCGCACCGGCTCAGCCACCGGGATGCAAGCTTCCTCAAGGCGCAGTTCCAAAGCGTTGGGGGCCGCCAGTTCCTGCAGGGCACTGGCCAGGCCGCCCCGGGTGAGATCGCGCAGGCAGTGGAGCCGCACCCCGGCGGCCAGCAAGGCCTCCACCGCGGGCCACAGGGGCATGCAGTCGCTGGCCAGGGGGGGCTGCAGATCCAGGCCATGGCGGGCGGCCAGGATCGCCACCCCGTGGCGGCCCAGGTCGCCGCTCACCAGCAGCTGATCGCCGGGGGCGATCGCCAGGGGATCGATCGGATCGTCCACCTGCAGCAGGCCGATGCCGCTGGTGTTGAGAAAGGCCCCATCCCCCTTGCCCCGCTCCACCACCTTGGTGTCGCCGGTGACGATGCTCACCCCGCAACGCCGGGCCGCCTCCACCAGCGACGAAACGATCCGGCGCAACAGGGCCAGCTCGAGCCCCTCTTCCAGGATCAGGCCCAGGCTGAGCACCAAAGGCCGGGCCCCGGCCATGGCCAGGTCGTTGGCGGTGCCCGTCACGGCCAGGCTGCCGATGTCGCCCCCTTCGAATTCCAGGGGGTGCACCACGTAGCTGTCGGTGGTGAAGGCCAGCCGCCCGTGGGGCAGGGACAGGCGGGCGGCATCGTGCAGCACCTGGTCAGGGTCGGCGTAGAGGCGGCGCAGTTCGGCGTCGATCAGCTGCTGCATCAGGGTGCCGCCACCGCCGTGGGCCAGCTGGATGCGAGGAGTGGCGAGCGGGGCCGGTTCAGCCACGGCGGCCATACCGGTGGTAGGCGGCGCAGGCCCCCTCCGAGGACACCATCGGTGCCCCCAGCGGATGCTCCGGGGTGCAGGTGGTCCCGAAGGCGGGGCAGTCCATGGGCCGGGCGCGGCCCTGCAGGATCCGGCCACTGATGCAGACGCCCGCCGGCTCTGGAGCGTTCGCCGGTTCCCCTGGCAGATCGCTGAAGCGCGCCTCGGCCTCCAGGCGGCGGAAGGGCGCCTTCAGCCCCAGGCCGCCCCCCGGGATCACACCGAAGCCCCGCCAGGGCCGGTCCACCGGCTCGAACACGGACTCCAGCAGCCCCCGGGCGGCCGGGTTGCCCTGCTGGCGCACCACCCGGCCGTAGGCATTGGCCACCCGGGCCTCGCCCCGCTCCAGCTGGCGCACGCAG
>JBBQIH010000311.1:0-3178 GCA_038324725.1 Cyanobacteriota bacterium
GCCCGCGTCGCCCGCCAGATGGTCACTCGCTTCGGCATGAGCGATCGCCTCGGCCCGGTGGCCCTGGGCCGTGCCCAGGGGGGCATGTTCCTCGGCCGCGACATCGCCGCCGAACGCGATTTCTCCGAGGACACCGCCGCCGCCATCGATGAGGAGGTCTCCCAGCTTGTGGCCGACGCCTACCGCCGTGCCACCGATGTGCTGCTCGCCAACCGGGCCGTGCTCGATGAGCTGGCCGAGATCCTCGTGGAGAAGGAGACGGTTGATGCCGAGGAGCTCCAGGAGCTGCTCATCTCCCGCGACGTGACGGTGGCGGCCTACGTCTAGGTCCACCTGCGCGTCCCTGATCGCGTCCCTGCACCACCAGCCCCTGCTGGTGGTGCTTCGTCATCGGGAGCCCTCCCTGCTGGTTCCCCAGCTTGAGCAGCTGCGTGATCTGGGGGTGTGCCATGGTGAGATCGCCTGGGGTCCCGGCAGCGACTGGATCGCCCAGTGCCGGAAGCTGATCGCCGCCTTCCCCGATCTGCGTCTGGGGGCTTCCTCGATCTGCAGCGACGTGGCCCTGGAGGCCGTGCTGGAGGCCGGTTTTGCTTATGGCGTCTCCCCCATTCTCGACAGCGCCCTGCTGGAGAGGTCGGCTGCGGCCGGCTTTGTCCTGGTGCCCGGCGTGATGACACCCACGGAGGTGAACCGGGCCCGGGCCCTGGGCTGTTCGATCGTCAAGCTGTTCCCCGCCTCTACGGTGGGAATTGGCTACTGGCGGCGCCTGCGGGATCCCCTCGGCGTGCCCCTGCCCTTCTGCATCGCGGCCGGCGGCCTTTGCCCCAGCGATGTCCTCCCCTGGCTGGAGGCCGGGGTCGATGCCGTTGCCCTGGGGGCCTCATTTGCGGCGGAACCGGTGCGGCAGCTCCTGGCTGACCTGACAGTGCCGACTTGACACCCCGGGCCTAGCCCATCACCAGAGGCTGCACTGGCCCTGCTGGCGCAGCAGGTGATCGGCCAGCACCAGGGCGACCATCGCCTCCACCATCGGCACGGCCCGTGGCAACACGCAGGGATCGTGGCGACCCTTCGCCGCCAGGGTGGTGGCGGCGCCGGAGGCGTCGATGGTCTGCTGCTCCTTGCGAATCGTGGCGGTGGGCTTGAAGGCCACCCGCAGTCGGATCTCCTCGCCGTTGCTGATGCCCCCCTGGATGCCGCCCGAGTTGTTGGTGGCGGTGCGTAGGCGGCCGTCCTCGCTGGGCAGGAAGGCATCGTTGTGTTCGCTGCCGCGCAGCAGGGTGCCGCCGAAGCCGGAGCCGATCTCGAAGCCCTTGGTGGCCGGCAGGGACATCACCGCCTTGGCCAGATCCGCCTCCAGCTTGTCGAACACCGGCATGCCCAGAGCCACCGGCGGCCGCCGCACCAGGCACTCGATCACCCCGCCGCAGGAATCCCCCTCCCGCCCGATGGCCTCAATGCGCTCGATCATCCGCGCGGCGACGGCCGGATCCGGACAACGCACGATGGTGCGCTCCACCGCCTCCAGGGTCACCGTGGCCGGATCCACCGCGGCCTCGATGTCGTGGATCCGGCGCACCCAGGCGATCACCTCGGTGCCGGCGGCGCGGGCCAGCAACTGCTTGGCGATGGCGCCGGCGGCCACCCTGCCGATGGTTTCCCGGGCCGAGGCGCGCCCGCCACCGCTGCGGGCCTGGATGCCGTATTTGGCCTGGTAGGTGGCATCGGCATGGGAGGGCCGGAAGGCCACCTCCATCTCCCTGTAGTCCTGGGGGCGCTGGTCCTTGTTGCGCACCACCATCGCGATCGGTGTGCCCAGGGTGACCCCATCGAGCAGGCCGCTGAGGATCTCGACGCGGTCGTCTTCCTTGCGGGGGGTGGTGATGTGGCTCTGGCCGGGCTTGCGGCGGTCGAGCTCCGCCTGGATGGCCTCCAGATCGAGTGACAACCGCGGCGGGCAGCCATCGACGATGACGCCCACGCCACCGCCGTGGGATTCACCGAAGGTGCTGATGCGGAAGAGGTGGCCGAAGCTGCTGCCCATGGCGTCCTTTGACTGGCGCGAGACTACGAAGCGGTTGCGGTGAAGTGATCAGGTCCGTCGGGCCCTGACCTCCAGGATGGTGGGGCCCACCCAGAAACTGCCGGGATCGGCCCGGCTTGCTTCCATCTCGAGCCTGGCCGCCTCGGCCTCGTCCGGGCTCCAGAGCCCCAGGGCCTGGAGCCTGGAGCCGTACAGGGCCACGAACAGCTCCAGCCAGCGGCCGGCCATGTACCCGCCCGGCCCACCACCGGGAGCGGCAGCAAATCCTTGATGGCGAACCCCCTGGCCGCGAGCAGGGAGGGCAGCCGGCGGTTGATGTCGGGCTCACCGCCGGCCTGCCGGAAGCTGCGTTGCACGGTCCGGCTGAAGCGGGCGATGGCGTGGCCGTGGGGATGGAGACCAAAGGTGTCCCAGTGGACGTACTCGTGGAACAGAACCTGGCCACCCCTGGCCAGGCAGCACGGCAACGGATCGAGCAGGGGTTCGACCTCCGGCAGGAACATCGCCACCCAGCGGCACCAGAGCAGGTCGAAGGGGCCTGCGGGCAGGGGATCGCTGAGCAGGTCGTGGCAACGCATGTCCAGCTGAGCCAGGGCAGCGTTCTGCGCCAGCTGTTGGCCGTGCCTCACGTAGGCCGGATTTTGCTCCAGGCCCAGCACCTGGCCGGTGGGACCCACGATCCTGGCGAGATCCTGAGCCCTGCCCGCCCGAGGGCCGCCTGCAGGGTGGGGCGCCACAGGGCATGCTGCAGCCGCAGCCGGTCCAGTTCCACAGCATCGTTTCCCAGCACGTAGGTGTCGTGGCTGGCGACTGGGGCCTGGGGATCCGGCGCTGTCAGGTGGGCAGGCGTTCGCTGCCATTGAGCCTGCCAGACATCAGAGCAGCCGCCTGAAGCCAACAAAAAACCCCCTGCGCAGGCAGGGGGTTCAAAGCGATCAAGGACAAACCAGGATCAGACGATCAGGGGGATTCCAGGGAAACGGGGTGAACCGGATCAGCCGATGGCTGGGGCGGTCAGGGCCACAGGAGTGGCGCTGGCGGCCGCCAGGTCGAGCGGGAAGTTGTGCGCATTGCGCTCGTGCATCACTTCCATGCCCAGGCCGGCACGGTTGAGCACGTCGGCCCAGGTGTTGA
>JBBQIH010000312.1:0-3168 GCA_038324725.1 Cyanobacteriota bacterium
AGGCGATGGAGCAGGGGGTGGCCTTCGAGGTCACCCGCTTTGCCCTGGCCGAGCTGGATCGGGCCATTGTCGAATCCGCCGAAACCGGCTTCGTGAAGGTGCTCACGGTGCCCGGCAAGGACAGGATCCTGGGCGTCACGATCGTGGCGGAGCAGGCCGGGGAGCTCTTGGCTGAATTCGTGCTGGCGATGAAATGGAACCTGGGCCTGGGCAAGGTGATGGGGGCGATCCACGCCTATCCAACCCTGGCGGAAGCCAACAAGTACACCGCCGGGGCCTGGAAGAAAGCCCATGCCCCCCAGCGCAGCCTCGCCCTACTGGAACGGTTTCACACCTGGCGTCGGGGCGGTTGAAAGGAACGGATCGACATTGTGCAGGGCGACACTCAGCGCCACGGCACTGGCCAGCAGCAGCCACAGCAGCCGCAGGCCGATCAGCCCGGCGGCAGGCCGATCCAGAGCGGACGCCGCTGCCACGCTCAAGACGGCCACCACCAGGCCAGCCACCGTGTCCGCCGCCGCCAGCACCGGGCTTTGCAGCCAGAAGAACAGCGTGGTGAACATGGCGAACAGCAGCCAGCCCACTGCTTCCGAGACCAGCACCAGTTGCCTTCGCCGGCTTGGCGCGACCTCCAGATTGGCGACCCGGGCCAGGGCCACCAGGGAGGTGATGTTCAGCGCCAGCCACATGGGGGCGAACAGCCAGTCCGGGGGGGCGTAGGTGGGAAGACGGAACGCTGTATGAAAGGCGGCATCGCCAAGCACCCCCGCCGGCCAGAAGCTGATGGCATTGGCGGCCACCAGGATGGCCGCGCCGTGCCACCAGCGGAAACGCGGCGCCAGAGCCGTGGACGTCATGCCTGGGAGTGGAGCCCGATACTGTTGCCTTCGGTGTCGAGCACCAGGCTCATGAAGCCGTAGGCGCCGATCGACATTTTGTCTTTGAGCACCGTGCCGCCGGCGGCCACCACCCGGCTTTCCTCCACGGCGCAATCGTCACAGTGAAAATAGATCAGGGTGCCGCCTCCCCCCGGGGCCATGCCCTCCATCTTCGCCAGGGCGCCTCCGGCCCCCACCTGGTCGTTCTGCATCGGGAAGGCGTAGTACTCCATGCCCGCATCGGACATGGGCTCAAGCGTCAGCTCGAACACGGTCTCGTAGAAGGCCCTGGCCCGGGCCATGTCATTGACGTAGAGCTCGAACCAGATGACGGGGTTGACGGCCATGGGTGCGAGGTGATCTTCGGCCGAGATTAAGCCAGGAATTCGGGATTCAACCCGCCACCCCCTGCTGCTGCCGGGGGCTGGCGGCGTTCCAGTTCTCCTTCACCAGCTGGCGGGCCCGGCCCAGGGCCAGGGCCCCGGCGGGCACGTCCTTGGTGAGGGTGGAGCCGGCCCCCACCGTGACCCCGGCCCCGAGGGTGATCGGCGCCACCAGCACCGAATTGGCACCGGTCTTGCTGCCACCGCCGATCACCGTGCGGTGCTTGCGCACCCCATCGAAATTGGCGGTCACCGTGCCGGCGCCGATGTTCACCTCAGCGCCCAGGTCGGCGTCGCCCAGGTAGCTGAGATGGTTGGCCTTGCAGCCCTCGCCCAGCCGGCTGTTCTTGACTTCCACGAAATTGCCGATGCGGCAGCCTTCGGCCAGGTGGGCCCCGGCCCGCAGCTGGGCGAACGGACCGATGACGCAGCCGCTCTCCACATGGCTGTCCCGCAATACCGAATGGATCACTTCCACCTCGGCGGCGAGGTGGCTGTTTTCGATCAGGCAGCCTGGGCCGATGCGGCAGCCGTCGCCGATGCTGCTGACCCCTCGGAAGTGACACTGGGGCTCCACCAGCACGTCGCGGCCGAAGCGGGTGTGCTCGCTCAGGGTGCAACTGGCGGGATCGGTGAAGCTCACCCCTTCCGCCATCCAGTGGCCCCGCAGCCGCTCCTGCAGCACCGCCTCGCAGTGGGCCAGCTGCTGGCGGTCGTTGATGCCGGCCACCTCGTTGGGGTCGTCCACCGCCAGGTGCATGGCTGGCTGCAGCAGGGCCACGGTGTCGGTGAGGTAGAGCTCACCCTGGTCGTTGTCGCTGCTCAGGCTGGGCAGAACGGCGGACAGCCGGGCCCAGTCGAAGCAGTAGATGCCCGCATTGGTGAGGGTGTTGCCGAGCTGCTCGGCACTGCAGTCGCGGTGCTCCACGATGCCGCTCACCTGGCCTGCCGCATCGGCGAAGACGCGTCCGTAGCCGCCGGGGTCGGCCAGCCGGGCGGTGAGCAGGGTCACCGCCGCGCCACTGGCGCGATGGCTGGCCAGCAGCTGCTCCAAGGTTTCCGGCCGCAGCAGGGGCACATCACCGTTGAGCACCAGCAGCTCCCCCTCAAAGCCCGCGAGGGGTTGGAGCAGTTGCTGCACGGCATGGCCGGTGCCGTTCTGGGGCTGCTGCAGGACGAACTCCAGCCCCTCCACGCCAGCCAGGGTGCGCTCCACCCGTTCCGCCTGGTGCCCGACCACCAGCAGCTGGCGATCGGGCACCAGGCGGTGGCAGCTGCCCAGCACCCGTTCCACCAGGGTCGCCCCGGCCAGGGGCTGGAGCACCTTCGGCAGGGCACTCTTCATGCGGGTCCCTTTCCCGGCGGCCAGGATGGCAACGGCGAGCATCGGCGGCTGCGGGGCGTCTGCGCCGGAATCTACCGGTGCCCTCAGGAGCAGCCCAGTGCGTTGATCGCTCCCCTTGGCCCCAACCTCAGTCGGCTCAGTGGCGCAGACGGGCCAGGTCCTCCCAGAAGCCGGGGTAGGACACGGCGGCCGCTTCCGAGCGCCCCAAGAACGTGTCGCCGCGGGCCACCAGGGAGGCCACCGCCAGGCTCATCGCCACGCGGTGATCGGTTTCGCTGTCCACCTCCGCTCCGTGCAAGGGGGTGGGGCCTTCGATGCTGAGGCCATCGGCGTGCTCCTTGAGCCTGGCCCCCATGGCCGTCAGCTGGCGGGCCATCACCGCCAGGCGGTCGGTCTCCTTCACCCGCAACTCGGCGGCGCCGCTGATGCGGCTGACCCCTTCGGCGCAGCAGGCCGCCACCGCCAGCACGGGGATCTCATCCACCAGGCGGGGGATCATCGCTTCCTCGATGCGGAAGGCCCGCAGGGGGCCGTGCTGCACGCGCAGATCCCCCACCGGCTC
>JBBQIH010000313.1:0-3165 GCA_038324725.1 Cyanobacteriota bacterium
CGCTTGACGACGCGATCCCGCTTGGATTGGATGGCGATCAACTCTTCAGCGGTGAACACCTGCGCCGGAGCCGTCACGAGCTGACCAGAGGCGTAGGGGGTCCCGATGGAAGAGAGCATGGGAACCTGCTTCGATGGGTGAAGTTAAGGATCAGCAGGACCCGAACTCCATGGCGGGGGGCCACTCAGGCCAGAGGCACAGGACCGCGGAGGCGGCGACGATGCTGCCGCCACAGCTTGTCCAGCAGTGTTTCCATGCGTCGCCGGAAGACCGCCGGGGCGAAGCCCTCCGCCCAGCGCCGCTGTTCCTCCGCCGGCAGGGATCGCCACAGCCGGCTCGCCTCGAAGTGCTCCAGCGCCGCCGCCAGGCTGGCGGCGCTCTGCTCCGGGAACAGCAGACCAGTGGCGCCCCGCTCCCCTTCCCTGAGGCAGCGCACGCTGTCGAGCACCCCGCCCTGCCCGAAGGCGATCACCGGAGCACCGGCGGCCATCGCCTCCACCGGCGCGATGCCGAAATCCTCCAGGCCCGCGTACACGTAGGCCCGCGCCCGCTCCAGCCAGGCGGCGCTCTCCTGATCCGACAGGCGACCGAGGAAGCGGACCTGGGGCCCCGCCATCGCCTCCAGGCGGCGCCGTTCAGGACCGTCGCCGAGGACCACCAGGGGCAGCCCGGTGCGGTTGAAGGCTTCCACCACCACATCCACCCGTTTGTTGGGCACCAGCCGGCAGAGGCTCACGTAAACGTCGTCCCGGGGCCGATCCCAACGGAACCGCTCCACGGCCACGGGGGGATGCAGCACATGGGCACGGCGGCGCCAGAAACAGCGGATCCGGCGGGCGGTGAAGCGGGAATTCGCCACCAGGGCATCCACCCGGGCGCTGCTGACCACGTCCCATTGACGCAGCTGGTGCAGCTGCAGGCGCACCAGGGGACCCAGGGGCCCGCGGGCCAGGGCGGAACGGGCCAGGTAGGGATGCATCTGGTCCCAGGCGTAGCGGGCCGGGGTGTGCACGTAACTGACGTGCAACTGGTCCGGGCCCGTGATCACCCCTTTGGCCACCAGATGGCTGCTGCTGATCACCAGGGGATGACCGGACAGGTCGAGTTGCTCGATCGCCAGGGGCAGCAGCGGCAGGTACTGCTGGACGTGGCTCACCCCCCAGGGCAGCCGCTGGATGAAGCTGGTCTGGAGCCTCCGGCCCGACAGCCAGCTGCCGGGCCGGCCGCTCTCCCCATCCACCAGGGCGTAGAGCTCGGGAGGCGTTCCCCGCTGCGCCAGAAGCCGGTCGAGTTCCGCCACCACCTGCTCGGACCCACCCACCGACCGCGGTGTGAACCACTCGTGCACCAGGGCGACAGGGGTGGGAAAGGCCTCCATGCCAGGCACCGTAAGGCGCCAGTATCACGAAAACTCTCAGCCGATTGCCCTTGCGGGGCTCCCTGCCGAAGCTAAGGCGACGACTGGGATGGCGAGAGCCGCAACACGATGGCGATCCGCGAGCTCCTCGAAGACGCCTTGCAGGAGCCTTCCATCGGCGAGACCGCCTGCTTCCGGTGGCATGCCACCTCGGTGGGCATTGCGGCGCTCTGGTGCGACGGCAAACCGCCACCAGCCCCACCGTTTGATGTGGCGCTCCGGGAGGGGCTGTTGGTAGGCCTGGATCTGAGTCGGGAGGAACGGGAGTTTCACCAGGTGAAATCGGGCCTGGTGCTGCTGTTCCATTCCTGATCCGGCCCGTGGGGCTGAAGCAGGGTCTTGATGGTGTCATCGAGCATGCCGGCAATGCCATGACGCGACGGATGCCGATGCAGTGATTCCGCCCAGCTCAGAGACTCAGCGGGACGAAAGATGTGGCCCTGGGCGATGACTCAACCCCGTCTGCAGGCGCCATGGTGTAGATCAGAACCGTTGCAAACGCCTCCGGCTTCTGCCAGGCCACAGACCCCTGAAGCGGCAGTCAACCGGCCTATCGCGTTTTTCTCACCACCAGAATCCCCACCCGATCGTGCTGAACTCGCGTCCGGTTCGTCTTTGGAGCTGGAGAGTCGCCCTGGCGAGCGCCTTGGTGGTGATGGCCTCCCCGGCGATGGCGGGCACGGCGGCTGAGACCATCTCAACAACCAAGCAAGACCGGCTGCCTCTGACGGGGATGTTCACCTACTTGGCCGATGCGGCCAGCATCCGGCTGTGCGCCACCGGCGAGCAGCTGCCGGTGGCGATGGAGGGTGACTTTCTGGCCCTGCAGCGCGCCTATCTCCAGGCCCGTCCGGCAGACCAACCGGGCCAGCCATTGCTGGTGGAGCTGCAGGGGCTGATCACCCAGCGGCCATCGATGGAGACAGGGCAGCCGCCTCGCCGCACGCTGGTGGTGGAGACGTTCGGGACGATCAGGCCCGCTAAGGAGTGCCCACCGCCCCTGGTTGCCCCGTTGCGGGGGACCAACTGGCGGCTGCTGGCCCTTGGTGGGGAGACCGTCGAGCCCCAGCAGCCCCCCGGCCTGGCGATCGAGCTGCAGCTGGCTGCCGAGACCCTGCGCCTGGCTGGGAGCGGCGGCTGCAACCGCTTGATGGGCGCGTTCAGCCTTGAGGGCGAAATGATCCGGTTCTCCCAACTGGCCAGCACCCGAATGGCCTGCAGCCCTGATCTGATGGCCTTGGAGGGGCGCTTCAGCAAAGCCCTGGCCCAGGTTCGACGCTGGAGCATCGACAAGCGCAGCCTGTTGCTTCAGGACGCCTGCGGCAAGGCTCTGCTGCTGCTCCAGGCGGGCGAGTAGCCAGATCCGGCCCATCAGCAGACAGCAAGGGACCTCTGGGAAGGCCCTCAGATCTCAGAAAACGGAGAGGGTGTCCTCTGAAACGGCATACAGAGCCGTTCCTGCGCAGTCGTTCAGAGGGGATGGTGGGGTGCGAATACACCACCTCGTACACCACCACTTTTGGTTGCTTTGGAGGGACTGACTGGGATCTCACGGAACGCTATACGAAAAGCCACTACCAGTAAGACGTGCTGTCGATGGGTCTTTTGCAGATCCTGCTGAAGGGCAGGATCTCTCTATAGACGCCCCATGAACCATGCCTGAAGGGACAAGGCCGACCAGGTTCTGACAGCGGAATCATCCCTAATCACCCATGGAACCACCGCGAGAGTGTCCTCTTGCTGCGTCC